>JAEXUU010000437.1 GCA_023452965.1 Pseudomonadota bacterium
GTGCCTGGCGGATCCGCGTGACCTGGCCCGGATTGTCGGAGACCATCCGCTCGAGCACGTCGAGTTCCGGCAGGACGTTGAAGCGCGATTCGTTATAGGGCGCGAGATAGGCTTCGTCCCCGGTCAGCAGGAAGCCGCGCTGGCCGGTCTCGGCATCGAGCAGATTGCCAAGGAAGTTCTCGCTGCGCTCGCGTACGTCGATCGATTTCGAGACCAGCCGGGAGGCTTCGATCGCCTGGAAGTTGATCCAGGCCGCGATCACCACCGCGATGGCGACGACGCCGATCGCGATCGCAGCCGAGGAGACCCTGCGCAGTTTCGCCGCGAGGGCGGGCCAATCCGGCGTCAGCCAGTGTGGACGGGTAGGCACCTGGGCGTTCATCGAGCCTTGAATAGATGCAAGCGTGTCATAGCCCTATGTAAAAAGACAGGTCGCGTCCATGCGTGGCAGCCGCTTGTGCATGCCGGGCGGCTGCGCACGGGCAAGGAACTTGCGGCTCTCGGGCTATTTTTCCTCTTCGCCCTCCCGGCCCTGCGCCAGTTGCCGGCCGAGCAGGAGGCCGAGCAGGACGACGCCGCCGACGATGCCGGCTTTCCAGCCGATCTTGCCGCTGCCGACGAGCGTTGCTGCCACGGGAGCAGCCGCCATCGCCGCTTCGAGACGCCGGCTCGGGCGGCGGCGGCTTTTGACGTAGGCCCCGACGCCGAAGGCGACCAGCGCAGTCGCCAGAAGTCCGCCGGCGATCCAGAGGCTGGCCGCGATCCTTCCATACTCGATCGCCAGCCAGGTATGGAGCGCGTCCAGGCCGTAGCCGACGGCGCAAACCACCAGCAGCAGCCCGACCAGGTAAAGTCCGTAGACGGTCGCATTGCGGCGCACCGCGCTGCCGACCTCGCTCGTGAGCAGAGCCGTCAACCCCCCAAGCATGGGCTCAGCGTGCCGAAAGGAAGCCGACGAACAGTCCGACCGCAGCCGCCAGGCCGAGCGCGCGCAGCGGCCGCTCCTGGATCTCGCGGATGATCAGCTCCTGCAGGTCGCTGGCCTGCTCACGGGCGACCTCCGTCATCTTGTCGGTATCGACCCCGACGGATTTGAGCTTGCTGCTGACGGTCGCTGCCAGATCCTCGGCGCCGCGCGCCAGGCTGTCCTCGATCTCGTTGGCCTCGTCGCGCAGCCGGCGCCCGGTCGCCTTGGCCCGGCCGGCGATCTCCTCGGAGCTTTCGGCGATCTCGTCCTTGGCGCGCCTCACCGAGGCGGTGGCCTGACGCTTGGCGGAAGTGGTGGTGGCGGCCATCAAACAGCTCCTTCGGTGACGGATATCAATTGCGGCGCCGTTCTCATGGCGCAACTCGAATTGTCAACGCGCGAGCGCCGCCGCGGTTCCTGCCGGCCGCCCTGCCGTTTCGTCCGGCGGCTCTTCCTGCGCGGCCTCGC
The DNA here is from genome assembly GCA_023452965.1 of Pseudomonadota bacterium. Next base: position 1,436 of record JAEXUU010000437.1, read on the forward strand.
GGAGGCTGTGACGGTAGCGCACGAATTCCTCGCGCGCCACGAGCGCGACGAGCAGGATCGGCGTCGAAAGGACGGCCCCGATCGGCCCCCAGAGCCAGAGCCAGAAGATGAAGGAGATGAAGACGAGGAAGGGCGAGATCGTCAACCGGCGGCCGACGACGATGGGCGTGACGAGATTGCCCTCGATCAGGTGGACGACGAAATAGGACGCCGCCGGCCAGGCCGCGACCAGGAGCGAGGAGGGCGAGAGCAACCCTGCGGCGAAGAAGGCGACGGTGACCATGATCGGCCCGATGAAGGCGAGGTAGTTCAGGAAGAATGCGAGCGCCCCCCAGAACAGCGGGTAGGGCAGGCCGGCGAACCAGGCGATCAGCAGGCTGATCAGCCCCATGCCGAGATTGATCAGCGTCACCAGGCCGAAATAGCGGGCTGCGCGCGCCTCGATCTCGCTGAAGAAGCTGCCGGCCGAGCGGCGCGCATCGCGGCCGAAGCACAGCCGCAGGAAGCGCGCCTTGAGATGGCGGCGCGTCGCCAGCCAGAAATAGACCGTGGCGACGAAGATCAGCAGGCCGCCTGCCGCCGTGGTCGAGGAGATCGCGATCGAGACCAGCGGGTTGCCGTCGGACACGCTGACCTTGGCGCCGTCGCCGCCGGCGATATCACCGGCGATCTGCTTGAATTCCTCCATGAAGGCGAAGACACCGACGAGCTTGAGCTTCAGCGCATGGATCATCTTCGGGAACTGGTCGCTCCAGGCGGCGATCGGTACCGTCAGCGTCGCGACCAGCAGCAGCAGGAGGAGCACGCCGAGCAGCACGACGATTCCCGCGGCGAGATGCTGCGGCAGGCCGCGCCGGACCATGGCGTCGACAGGTGGGCCGAGCACCAGGCCGAAGATTACTCCGGCGGTCACCGGCAGCGCGATCACGCGGGTGAGATAAAGCGCGGCGGTGGCGAGGATGACGAAGATGCCGACAATGGCATAGCGCAGGACGAGGTCATGCTCCTGCGGCGAGAGTTCGCCGCCGGACAGAGGTTCCTCGGCTTCCGGCTCCGCCATATAGCGCGGAAAGGGCCTCCAGGCGGACAGGTTGAGCATTCTGATGGTCCAGCGCGCAGCGGCGCCCCCCGGCGCACTTCGCGTGCTAAACGCGTCGATGCTCATCGGGGTTCCGGTCAGGCATCCCGCTGGACCCCGACCGGTGCCGACCTAACCCGGGAGATTCCGGCTGAGCTTGACGCCCAGCAGGCGTTCGGCCGAGCTGAGACCGATGTCGATCTGGAGGGCCTCGTCGATTTCCTCGGCGCTCAGGCACCCCTCCAGCCAAAGCCCATCCATGATCGCGTTCAGGGCGATGCTCAGACGGTGCAGCTCATCTGCGGAGGCACGGATACCGTTCGCCGCGAGCACGTCTTCGATCAGGCTTCGGCACGCGGCGCGATAGGCGACATATTGCGTCCGGTGAATCTCCCTGAAGCGGTCGTTGATGTGCACCTGGCTGATGAAGGTCGCCCATAGCGAGAGAATCCGGGGCTCCGCGACGGGGCCGCTGATGCTGGTGACGAGGAAGCGCCGCAGCTTCTCGGTGGGAGGGCCGTCCTCCGCCGCAACCGCGAGCGGTGGCCCGGTGATGATCGCGATGGTGCGGCTGTAGGCTTCCGCGATCAGGTTCTCCTTCGAGGCGAAGTGATGCCGGATCAGGCCGTTGCTGACCCCGGCCTTGCTCGCGACCGCGCGCACGCTCGTGCCCTGGATGCCCAGCTCGACGATGCAGTCCATCGTGGCTTCGATCAGGTCGGTGCGCCTGTCGAAATCGGGGGCTCGCCTGAAGGAAGTCGTCACGTCTCCTCGTCCGAATTGTCCCAAAGCCAGACTATGCACTTGCATAGTCTCTGTACGGTCGCATAGTGCATGCCGGCCGGCTACCCGGCATCGCCTCTGCCATTCCCGTCACATCAGCGAAACTGCATGCGCGACCCCCGCTACGACATCCTTTTCGAGCCGGTGGCGATCGGCCCCGTCACGACACGCAATCGCTTCTATCAGGTCCCGCACTGCTCCGGCATGGGGCACCGCTACGCCCGCTCGGATGCGCACATGCGAGCGATGAAGGCGGAAGGCGGCTGGGGCGTGGTCTCGACGCAGGAAACCGAGATCCACCCTTCCTCCGACCTCACGCCGTCGAACCAGGGCCGGATCTGGGACGGCGCCGACGTGCGCGTGTTCAGGGAGGCCACGGACCTGATCCACGAGCGCGGCAGCCTGGCGGCGGTCCAGCT
>JAEXUU010000476.1 GCA_023452965.1 Pseudomonadota bacterium
CGCGCGCTCGGCGTCTCTGCCCCGCGCTTCTCGTCTGACAGCAGGCTCGCCACCGCTCCGGCGAGGCGCAGCGCGATTTCCTCCAGACCCTCGGGTTCTCCGGCTGCGAGCTCCGCCGCCGCGACCAGTCCGGCGAGCGCCGGCAGGGGCGGCAGATGAGCCCGCGCGAAACCTGCCTTCCGAACGCCTGGTACGGCCGCGGCGATGCCTTCGAGCCAGGCGGGTTCGAACTGGAAGGAGAGGCAGCGATCGCCGGCCGCGTGCTCATGGCCGCATTCGAAGCAGGCGCCGCGGTTGCCGAGCAGGAGCGAGCCCGGCGCCAGCACCGCGCTGCCCTGCGTCGAGCGATAGCGGAACGAGCCGCTGCGGACGATGGCGATGCAGCATTGCGCATGCTGCTCTTCATAGATGGCATCGGCGGGACCGGCCGTGCAGACGATGTCGCGCGCATGCCAGCCGGGACCGCCGGCCAGGAACTGCGAGAACGTGGTCATGCGGAGAGTTTAGCAGTTTTTCCCAAGCGCCGCGCCCGCTGCCGGGTTCAGTCTGCATCAATCTGACCGATGCGGAGCCGGATCATGACAGCAGCCGCCCGAGGCCTTGCCGCCTCTCTTCTCGCCGACGGGCCTGCCCCCGAGCTCGCCGAGCGCATGGCGCTCTATGCCTGGCTCATCGGCGACTGGACGATGGACGCCGTGATCCATGCCGACGATGGCACGCGGCATCGGGGGGAGGGCAGCATCAGCTTCGGCTGGGTGCTCGGCGGGCGCGCCATCCAGGACGTCTGGGTGCTGCCCGGCTTCTTCCACGGCACGACGCTGCGCATCTACGACCCTGGTCTCGACGCCTGGCACATCCTCTGGAGCGATCCGCTCAAGCAGTACTACACGCGCCAGCTCGGCCGGGCGGAGGGCAGGGACATCGTCCAGAACGGCCGGCTCGACGACGGCACGGCGATCCGCTGGCGCTTCACAGAGATCACTGGCGACAGCTTCCGCTGGCGCGGCGAGCTTTCACGCGACGATGGCGCGAATTGGCGCCTCCAGGCCGATTTCCGGGCGAAGCGGCTCGGCACCTGACCAAGGCGAAGGAGAACCCGCATGTTCGACCACATCTCGATCGGCGTCCGCGATCTCGCGCGCTCCCGGCGCTTCTATGACGCGACGCTGGGCGCCCTCGGCTATGACCGCCTGAGCGTTGACGACAGCTCGCTCGGCTATGGCAAGGGCGCTGTCGGTCTATGGATCGGGGTCGCTGCTGCGCCCGTGCCGCCCGACCCCGGCTCCAATCTGCATTTCTGCTTCACGGCGCCGACACGCGCCAGCGTCGATGCCTTCCATGCGGCGGCGTTGGCTGCGGGTGGCTCGGACAATGGCGCGCCCGGCCTGCGCGAGGCGTATGGTCCGAGCTATTATGCCGCATTCGTCGTCGATCCCGACGGCTACCGGCTGGAAGCCTATTGCGGATAGGCGCGGCAGACGCGACTGCGATGATCGGGGGGAGCGAAGTGATCCGACGCCGCTGATCGACTGTTACGTGATGTGCAGACGCTCATTCCACAGATAGTCCGGCGATGTCGGAGCGCTGATGATCTGACATGACTCTGCGTCTTGTGTGGATATAGACGGGCCGCTTGTGTCGATGAATCTGTTTCGTTCTGGAAGTAAATGATTGAGTTATTGGGTGTTTAAAGAATTTTAAATCTTGCTTTATTTGAGTAAATTTAGCTGGCTACCGCAGTTTTTGCTTCACAAAACGGATGTGTATACATCGATTTCAGAGAGGTTTTATCTGCCGTTAACTGCGGATGGCGCATTCTTGGGCAGTGTGTATCGCGCGCCGCTCAAGATCCAATGCGCGCCGGAGTAAAGACGTCGATGTTCCTCAACCGATCGCTCAGGACAATTTTCGTCGGGCTGGCAGGGGTTTATGCCCTGCTTCTCGTCGCCATCGGTGCCACCTGGTATGGCGAGCAGCGCGCGGCGAAGGCCGTTGCCGAAGCCTATCGGCAGGAACATGCCTCCTATCTCCTGGCCGACGAGTTTCGTCAGAGCTCGGACGAGCTGACGCGCCTCGCGCGCACCTTCGCCATCACCGGCGACCGGCGCTACGAGGCGCAGTATCTCGAGGTTGCCGCCATGCGCGCCGGCGAGAAGGCACGGCCGGTCGCACCGCATCGCATCTACTGGGACCTCGTGCTCGACAACAGCCAGCGTCCGCGTGGCCCCGGCGAGACCAAGGCGCTGCTGACGGCGATGAAGGAGGCGGGCTTCGCCGCCGCCGAGTTCGCCAAGCTCGATCAGGCCCAGGAGCGATCGGACGGTCTCGTCGCGCTTGAAACGCGGGCGATGCACGCGGTGAAGGGGCTGTTCGAGGGAACCGACGGCAAGTTCACGGTCCAGGGCGAGCCTGACTTCAAATTCGCCCGCGATCTCTTGCATTCGGCCGATTATCACCGCTTCAAGGCCGAGATCATGAAGCCGGTCGACGAGTTCTTCCAGCTCGTCGAAGCCCGCACGCGGCGCTCGATCGAGGATTCAAACGCCCAGATGGGCAGGCTCGAACTGATCCTCAACGCTCTCCTCGGCGCACTCGTGCTGCTGCTGATCGGCTCCGCCGTCTTGATCGTCAGGCGCGTCACCCAGCCGCTCGCGGCGGTCAAGACGAGCATCGACGGGCTCTCGGCCGGCATTCTGGAAACGCCGATCCCGGCGGCGAAGCATGATGACGAGGTCGGAGCCGTCAGTTCCGCCCTGCTGGTCTTCCGCGACAAGCTCGTCCAGATTCGTGAGCTCGAGCGTCAGGAGCGCGCCGAGGCGCAGAAGCGGCAGGCCCGCGCCGAGGCGATGTCCCGCGTCGTCGCCGATGTCGGCGAGGTCGTGACCGCCGCCGCCGCCGGCGACTTCTCGGCCCGGCTCCAGGTCGAGGATGCAGACGAGCAGATCCAGAAGCTCGTCGCCGGCATCAACGAGATCAACGCCGTCGTCGACTCCGCCACCACCGAATTCGCCGCCGTGCTGCATCAGGTCGCCGGCGGGGACCTGACGCAAGGTGTCGAGACGGGTTATCGCGGCCGGTTCGCCGATCTCAAGACTGCGATCAACGACACGGTGCGCCGCCTCTCCGAGACGGTGAGCACGATCCAGGCCACGTCCTCCGATGTCGGCCTCGCTGCGCGCGAGATCCATATGGGCGCCGACGACCTGTCGAAGCGCACGGAGGAACAGGCTTCGTCGCTCGAGGAAACCGCGGCGACGACCGAGGAACTGGCGGCTTCGGTCAAGGCGTCCGCCGAAGCCTCGCGCCAGGCTGCCGCCACGGCCGAGGAGGCCATGCGGGAAGCCGAGAGCGGCGGCCTGATCGCCGAGCAGGCGGTCGAGGCCATGGCCCGGATCGAAACGGCTTCGAAGAAGATCTCCGACATCACCCGCGTGATCGACGACATCGCCTTCCAGACCAACCTCCTGGCCCTGAACGCGGCCGTCGAGGCGGCGCGCGCCGGCGATGCCGGCAGGGGCTTTGCCGTCGTCGCCTCCGAGGTCCGGACCCTGGCGCAGCGCTCCGGCGAGGCGGCCAAGGACATCTCCGAGCTGATCTCCTCGTCGAACGCCCAGGTCAGCGACGGAGTCAGGCTGGTTCGTCAGGCCGGCGAGGCGCTGACCCACATCCTGGAAGCCTCGAAAAACGTTGCCGTCACCATCTCCGAGATCTCGACGGCGTCCGGCGAGCAGGCCAGCGGCATCGAGGAGATGAGCCAGGCGGTGGCGCATCTCGACGGCATGACCCAGCAGAACGCTGCATTGTCCGAACAGAGCGCAGCCTCCGCGAACTCGCTCTCGAACCGCATCGGCCAGCTCAACGATCTGGTTGCTGCCTTCCGCACCAACCGCGATCCGGTGGCTGGGGGTAGGGCGATGGTCGGGGCGGCAACGCCCGCGCCGGGCGTGCAGAGCCTGCGGGAACTCGCCGCGGCCGCAGCGGCCTACGATAATAAGCCAGCCGCTGCGAGGACGCCGGCACCGCGGAAGATCGCAGTGGGGGCACACAGCGTCGCCGGTTTCGAGGAGTTCTGAGAGACCGAACCGGGCACCGGCGCGTCGCGACGACTTGCCGGTGCGCAAT
>JAEXUU010000495.1 GCA_023452965.1 Pseudomonadota bacterium
ATGCCACCCATCACCGCCATAGCTGCATCGCCGCCCGGGCCGGTTTCGGCGACCTCCTGATCGGCGCCGGTGCGCTGATGACGCACGCCAACGGGCTCGATGCCGACAGGCATTCCCATGTCCGCGAGCAGCTGGTCGAGCTGATCACCATCACCGAGAGCTTCTTCGCCTGCGGCGTCGCGGCCTCCGTCTATTGCAGCAAGGACGCTTCGGGCGTGGCGATGCCGGACGCGGTTTTCGCCAATATCGGCAAGCTGCTGCTCGCGACCAAGATCTACGACATGCACCGCATCGCCCATTACGTCTCAGGCGGCCTCGTCGTCGCCCTCCCCGGCCCGGACGAGGACCACAACCCCGCGACTTCGGCCTCGCTCGCGGCCGTGCTCACGGGGCGGCCGGACATCCCCTAAGAACAGCGCGCCGAGGTGGCGCGCTTCATCGAGGACCTGACCGTCTCCAAGGAGGCCGGCTGGTACTCGGTGATCTCGCTGCATGGCGGCGGCTCGCCCGAGGCGATGAAGCGCGAGATCTGGCGCAACTATCCCGTCATGGAAAAGGTCGAGCTGGTCGAGAGCCTGCTCGACCGCGGCATCCTTGCCGACGGCTCGCGTGTCTCGAAGCAGCCCGGGCGCTGCTGCGTCACCGGCTGCGAGGTGCCGGAACGGATGACGACGCAGGAGGCGGCGGAATGAACATTCACACCAGCGCCACCCACCAGGTCCTCACCCAGGCCCGCCCGGCGACCGGCTGGAACGCCTTTTCCGGGGACGCCGTGCTGCAGGGCGTCGTCGCCCGGCTCGCGCCCTGGGCCGCCGGGAAAGCAGGCGCGCTCGGCGCGCTTGCCGGCGATAGCGAGGTGCAGGAACTGGCGCGGCTCGCCAATCGTTACGGGCCCGAACTGAAGACGCATGACCGGTTCGGTAACCGCACCGACTGGATCGAGTTTCACCCGGCCTGGCACGAGCTGATGGGCCTCGCCTTCGCGCATGAGGTGCCTTCGCTCGCCTGGACGACCAAGGAGCCGAACGGGCACGCTGCCAGGGCGGTGATGTCCTATCTCTGGAACCAGGTCGAGCACGGCGTCGGCTGCCCGACCGGCATGACCTACGCGGCCTATCCCGGCCTCTCCCAGCCCGAGTTTTCGCTCTGGCGCGAGAAGATCACCTCGGGCCGCTACGACAAGCGCCCGCTGCCAGTGACCCAGAAGACCGGGGCCAGCATCGGCTATGCGATGACCGAGAAGCAGGGCGGCTCGGATCTGCGCCAGACCCAGACGACGGCGCGTTTCCTCGAGGATACGCCGGAAGGCCGGGTCTACCTGATCACCGGGCACAAATGGTTCTTCTCGGTGCCGCAATCGGACGGGTTCTTCACCCTGGCGCAGACCGAGAGCGGCGTGTCCTGCCTGTTCTGCCCGGGTTTCCTGCCCGATGGCAGCCGCAACCGGCTGCAGATCCAGCGCCTGAAGGACAAGGCCGGCAACCGCTCCAATGCCTCCTCCGAGGTCGAGTTCCGCGAATGCCTGGGCTGGCTGGTCGGCGCGGAGGGCGCCGGCATCAAGGAGATCCTCTCCCACGCCCATCTCACCCGGCTCGACTTCGCCGTCGGCTCGGCCGGCCTGATGCGGCAGGCGTTGACGCTGGCCCTGAACCATACCCAGTCGCGCCGGGGTTTTGGCTCCTCGCTGGCCGAGCAGCCGATGATGACCAACATCCTCGCCGATCTCGCGATCGACTCGGAGGCCTCGACGCTGATGGCCTTCCGGATCGCCGCCGCGACGGACGCGATGGAAAGCTCCGAGCAGGAGCGCCACCTCGCCCGGGTCTCGACGCCGCTGGCCAAGTTCTGGAACTGCAAGCGCGCCGCCGCCTTCGTCGTCGAAGCCCTGGAATGCCATGGCGGCAACGGCTTCATCGAGGAGAACCCGATGGCGCGGCTCTATCGCGAGGCGCCGCTGAACGCGATCTGGGAGGGCACCTCGAACATGATGTGCATGGACGTGCTGCGCTCCTTCAACCGCGCCCCGCGCACGAAGGAGGCCTTCATGGCGGAGGTCGGCAGCGCGCGCGGCGCCAATCGTGCGCTCGACCGTTGGCTCGACCGGCTCGGCACGGAAGTCGCCAAGCCGCGCAATGATGACGGCCATGGCCGGCGGCTCGCCAATCTGATGGCCTATGCGCTGCAGGCCTCCGAACTGAGGAAGCATGCCGACGAGGCGGTGTTCGAGACCTTCTGCCGCTCGCGGCTCGACGCCGACTGGGGCTATGTCTTCGGCACGCTGGAGCCCTCGCCGGAACTGGCGGGCATCGTCCAGCGCGCGACGGTGGCGCAGGGCTGAGCCAGTCGTCATTGCGAGCGAAGCGAAGCAATCCAGGAGGGCTTTGCGCGCCCTGGATTGCTTCGTCCGTCCGCTCCTCGCAATGACGGCACTGGCGGCCACTGCTCTGCAAAATCACGCGCCCCAAGTCCGTTCTCCTGAAGAGGCGGACACCCTGCCAACCCTATGCGCGCGTTCCGTGTCTCGCCGCCTCAGGCGGCGCAG
>JAEXUU010000534.1 GCA_023452965.1 Pseudomonadota bacterium
TGCCGACGCGACAGTTCTCAGCCCGACAGGATCTCGCCCTGAATGACGACGGGGCGCTCCGAGAAACGGCCGGTCTTGCGGCGTGTCAGGAAGCGCGGCCGCCGGCCGGCCAGCAGAGAGTAGCGGCGGCGGATGCGGACCGGCCCAAGCGCGAGCCGGCCGAGCTGCGGAAAGGGCTCGGTGACGACGCCGTCGGTGGACTCGAGCAACAGCGGCAAGCCGCTGGAGCGCCCGAAATCGCGCCAGGCGGCGACCGCCTCGTCCTCGTCGAGGACCGCGACCGTGATCGAGCGGCCATCACCGGCCGTCAGCGCGAGCTGGAACCGTGCTTCCTCGCCCTCGCCGCTGACGAGACGCAGCGCGACACCGCGCCAGCCGGTGCTGCCGCGCAGGATGCGCACCGCCCCGAGCCGTTCGATCCGCGGCGCCTCCGCCTGCTGCGAGGAGGCCCCATGCGTCCTGTAGGGCTGGCCATTGTAGTTGCTGGTGCCGCCGGGGCTGCTCGGCTGGAAACCGATCTCCCCGGCGGCTGGCGTGACGCTTGCCATGGATTTAACGCCTCTCTTAATTCCCTGCTGCCCGGAACCCTCTGTCGAATGCGGGGTTCTCGTGCTTGCCGTGAGAGATTGCGTCTCGGGTCTGTCCGAGCGCTTAAGAGCTTCGGTTAAACAAAGGTATCGTGCGCCTTTTCGGGGCCGATCCGGCCGCTTTCCGACCTGATGCTTGACGAAATCTTTCCCCGGCGCGCGGCTTTTTCCTTGTTCCGCCATCAGCGGCAGTCATAACGGGACATCATGCATCCCCATTCCCTGCCCCACGCCAAGGATCTCCTGCCCGCCATTCGCGCTGCCTGCACCGAGGCCGGCCAACTCGCGCTCGACCTGTTCCGCCCCGGCGAGAAGACGGCGGCACGGACCTGGTCGAAGGCCGGCGGCTCGCCGGTGACGGAAGCCGATATCGGCGTCGATACCTTCCTGCACATCCGGCTCTCGGCGCTGCTACCCGAGGCCGGTTGGCTCTCTGAAGAGACCGCCGACGATGCGATCCGCTTGTCGCGGCGCTTCGTCTGGGTCGTCGATCCAATCGACGGCACCCGCGCCTTCATGAGCGGCTCGCCGGATTGGGCGGTCTGCGTCGCACTGCTCGACGGCGGACTCCCGATCGCCGGCGTGGTGCATGCCCCTGCCGCCGCCGCGAGCTATTCGGCGATTCTTGGGGGCGGCGCCATGCGCAATGGCGAGCCGATCCGCACGAGTGGCATCAGCGACCTCTCACGGGCCCGCATCGCCGGACCCAAGCCGATGCTCGATGCGCTGGCCCGGCAGCAGAGCTTCGTCGCCGTCGACAAGATCCCCTCGTTGGCCCTCAGGCTGACGCGGATCGCCGATGCCAGCATCGATGCCGGGCTGGTCTCGCCGGATTCGCGCGACTGGGATCTCGCCGCCGCCGATCTGGTGCTGAGCGAAGCCGGCGGAAAGCTGACCACCGCCGAAGGCGGGCCGGTGCTCTACAATCGCGAAAATCCGATCCACGGCATATTGCTCGCGTCCGGCACGGAGCTGCTTTCCCCGCTCGACCGTGCGTTGCGCCGCATGCGCGAGAGCACGCTGCAGGGCGGCTAAGTGCCGTTCGATGGCGCAATGCGACTATTGGCGCGTCATTACATACGAAAATGCCCGAAATCGGCGCTCGCGCGCGCGACCCGAATGGCTTAACTGAACCCGCGGCGCGCATGGCGTGCGGTCGCCCGGAGCGGTTTTCGGGCGGCGCCATGAGCCTGCTCTCGCTGGAGAGCCCGCAACCCGAAACCGGAGGGAGTCGATGAGCGAGAGCCAGGAAAACAAGCAGCTTCTGCATCTGGTGATCGGTGGCGAACTGAGCTCGCTCGACGGTGTCGAGTTCAAGGACCTCTCGAAGCTCGACATCGTCGGGGTCTATCCGAACTATGCCGCTGCCCATGCCGTCTGGAAGGCCAAGGCCCAGGCGACCGTCGACCAGGCGCAGACCCGCTATTTCGTCGTGCACCTGCACCGCCTGCTCGATCCCTCGACGGCGCAGCGCTGAGCAGAGGCGACTTCGCACCGTTCGATGGGTTTCTCGCTGCTCAAGACGCGATTTGCACAGGAGGCGCTCGGGCGCAGCCTGGCCTGGTATCTGCGCCTGGTGCGCCGGACGAACCGTTTCGTCATCGAGCCCGCGGACGTCTATGAGCGCGTGCGCCCGGAACTGCCGCTGATCATCGCCATGTGGCATGGCCAGCACATCATGATCCCGTTCGCACGGCCGGACTGGATGCCGGCCTGCTCGCTGGTCTCGCGCCATGGCGATGGCGGCTTCAACGCGGTCGCGCTGCGCGAGCTCGGCATCGGCGCGATCCGCGGCTCCGGGGCGATGGGCAAGAAGGTCCGGGAAAAAGGCGGCGCGCCGGCCTTCCTCGCGATGATGCGCCGGCTCGCAGCCGGCGAGACCATGGTGCTGACCGCCGACATCCCCAAGCGCGCCCGGGTCTGTGGCGCCGGCATCGTCGCGCTGGCGCGCGCCTCTGGCCGGCCGATCCACCCGATCGCCGTGGTGACCAGCCGGCGGATCGATTTCAACAGCTGGGACAGGGCCTCGATCGGCCTGCCCTTCGGCCGCGGCGCGATCGTCGTCGGCGAAGCGGTTACGGTGGCGCGCGATGCCGACGAGGCGACCTGCGAGGCGGCCAGGCTCGCGGTCCAGGCCGGGCTCGATGCCGCGCATGAGCGCGCCTATGCTCTGATCGGCGCGCGCGACCCGGGCGCCGGCCTCCGCGAAGCCGCAGCCGCCAAGGACGCTGCCACGGCAGCGGCGAAGGCAGCGACACCATGATCGGCCGCAGCCTGATCATCAGCACCTATCGCACGCTGACGGCGCTGCTCGAACCGGCTGCTTTCGGCCTCCTGCTCTGGCGCCGACGCCGCGGCAAGGAAGATCCGGCGCGCATCGCCGAGCGGCGCGGCTATCCGAGCGTCGACCGGCCCGACAAGACCCTGGTCTGGCTGCATGGCGCCAGCGTCGGCGAGACCGTGACCCTGCTGCCGCTTGTCGAGCGCCTGCAGCGCCGGGGCCTCGCGGTGCTCGTCACCTCCGGCACGGTGACCTCGGCACGGCTGCTCGAACAGCGCCTGCCGGCCGGCGCGATCCATCAGTACCTGCCGCTCGACGTGCCGCGCTATATGCGCCGCTTCCTCGACTATTGGCGCCCAGACCTCGGCCTGGTCTGCGAATCCGAGATCTGGCCGAACCTGATGATCGAGGCCGGAAAGCGCGGCATTCCTCTGGTCCAGGTCAATGCCCGCATGTCCGAGCGCTCCTTCCAGCGCTGGTACAAATTCCCGAAGACCTCTCGCTATCTGCTCTCCGGCTTCGAGCGCTGCCTCGCCCAGTCGCAGGAGGACGGGCAGCGCCTCGCCCAGCTCGGCGCCCCGCGCGTCAGCATCGCCGGCAACCTGAAATTCGATGTGCCGGCGCCGCCGGCCGATCCCAACACGCTTGCTCTGCTAGACGGCTTGATGGCAGGGCGCCCCGTCTGGGTCGCCGCCTCGACCCATCCTGGCGAGGAAGAGGACGTGCTAGCCTCCCATCTCGGGATCAAGGCCCATCTGCCGAAGCTCCTGACCATCATCGCACCGCGCCATCCAGAGCGCGGCGAGGAGGTCGAAGCGCTGGTCCAGGCGAACGGCGTCGTCAGCGCGCGGCGCTCGCTCGGACAATTGCCGGAGCGCGATGTCGAGCTTTATGTCGCCGACACGCTCGGCGATCTCGGCCTGTTCTACCGGCTGGCGCCGGTCGCCTTCATCGGCGGCTCGCTGGCCCCGATCGGCGGCCACAACCCGATCGAGCCGGCCAAGCTCGGCTGCGCCCTGCTGCACGGGCCGCTCGTCCACAAATCCGCCGATCTCTTCGCCGCCTTCGACGCCGGCGGCGGCGCCATAGAGGTCGCCGACCGGCAGGAGCTCGCCCAGGCGGTACATCGCTGGCTCAGCGACCCCGCGGCAGCGCGTCAGGCTGCCCGCGCCGCGGCCCGCACCAGCACCGAGCTCAGCGGCGCGCTCGACCGCACGGTCCAGGCGATCGAGCCGCTGCTGCTGCGCGCCGCCATCGGCCAGCGCGAGAGCCTCGACTGATGCGCGCCCCGGGCTTCTGGTGGCGCCCGCCGCCATCCGCCCTCGCCCGGCTGCTGCAACCGCTCGGGACGCTCTATGGCGCGATCACGCTGAGGCGGATGCGCCGACCGGGCAGCGACGCCGGCATCCCGGTGATCTGCGTCGGTAATTTCGTCGCCGGCGGCGCCGGCAAGACGCCGACCGCGCTGGCCCTGGCATCGAGGCTCGCCGCGCTGGGCGAGACACCCTTCGCGCTGACGCGCGGCTATGGCGGCGAACTCTCCGGCCCATTGCAGGTCGACCCGGCCCGGCACAGCGCGACGGATGTCGGCGACGAGCCGCTGCTGCTCGCCGCGCGCCTGCCGACGATCGTGGCGCGGGAGCGCCCCGCCGGCGCGGCGCTCGCACGCGAAACCGGCGCCAGCCTCGTCCTGATGGATGACGGACTGCAGAACCCCTCGCTGCACAAGGACCTCAGGCTGGCTGTCGTCGACGGCGCGGTCGGCGTCGGCAATGGCCTGTGCCTGCCGGCCGGGCCGCTGCGCGCGCCGCTCGCCGGACAGTTCGGGCAGGTCGATGCCCTCGTCGTGATCGGCGAGGGAGCGGCGGGCGATCAGGTCGCGGCGCAGGCGCTGGCCAGCGGCAAGCGCGTGCTGCGGGCCAGGCTGGCACCTCCCGTCGACATCCAGGCGGAGCTCGCGGGGCTGCCGGTGCTGGCGGTGTCCGGGATCGGCCGGCCCGAGAAATTCGCGGCGACGCTGCGGGCCGCCGGCGCGCGCCTCGTCGGCGAGCGCGCCTATGGCGACCATCACGGCTATACGGCGGGCGAGGTCGCGGCGCTGATCGCCGAGGCGAGGATGTCGGATTGCCGCATCGCCGTCACCGAGAAGGACATGGTCAAGCTCGCGCCGCTCTGGCCGGCGGGCGAGCGCTCGCTGCTGATCTGCGTGCCGGTCACGCTGGTCTTCGAGGATGAGGGCGCTCTCGACGCTCTGCTGCGCGAATGCCTTGCAAGAACCCGGTCAGGCGCGGCCGGCGCGGCGCACGCGCAATAGCACCG
>JAEXUU010000629.1 GCA_023452965.1 Pseudomonadota bacterium
GGCGCGCGCCGCCTTGGGCCTCGCCGCCGGAATAGCCCTGCGGGCGGCGGCGCAGGACAAGCTCAAGCTCGCCATCGGCCAGCGCGGCAACTGGGACACCTCGGTCTCCGAGGTCGGCACCAGGCTCGGCATTTTCAAGAAGCACGGGCTCGAGCTCGAAATGCTCTACACCCAGGGCGGCGGCGAGACCCAGCAGGCGGTGCTCTCGAACAGCGTCGATATCGGCGTCGCGGTCGGCATCATGGGCGCGCTCGGCGCCTATTCGAAGGGCGCGCCGATCCGGATCATCGGGGCCGAGACCACCGGCGGCCAGGACCTGTTCTGGTACGTAAAGGCGGATTCGCCTATCAAGACGCTGAAGGATTTCGAGGGCAAGACCGTCGCCTATTCGACCAACGGCTCCTCGACCCATGGCGTGGTCAACGCCTACATCAAGGAAAACAACATCAAGCCGCGCCCGACCGCGACCGGCGGCCCGGCGGCGACGCTGACGCAGGTGATGTCCGGCCAGATCGATGTCGGCTGGTCGGCGCCGCCTTTCGGCCTGCAGCAGCTCGACAAGGGCGAGATCCGCGTCATCGCGACCGGCAACGACACCCAGGCCTTCAAGAGCCAGACGGTTCGTCTGCTTGTCACCAACACCGCGACGATGCAGGCGAAGAAGCCGGTGCTCGAGCGCTTCATGAAGGCGTACCGTGAGACCGTCGACGCCATGTACTCCGACCCGGCGGCGCTGAAGCACTATGCCGATTTCGTCGGCATCCCAGAGGCGATCGCCAAGCGCACCCGCGACGAGTTCTTCCCGAAGACGGCGATCGACCCCGACAAGATCGTCGGCCTGGAGACGATCGTGCCGGACGCGGTGACGCTGAAATACACCGCGCAGCCGCTGACCAAGGAACAGCTTTCCGAGCTGATCCAGATCCCGCCGCGCTGAGGATGCATCTGCGGCAGCAAGCCTTCCGCGTCATTCCGGCCGGCGCGAAGCAGCGCAGCGCCGGAATGACGGCAATGTCGATCAAACCGATCCGACGGCAGGAAGAGCGGAGGTTGGGCGCCCCATGACGATGACGGCCACGACGCCAATCTCGCCCTCGGGCGTTGCCAACAGCGAAGCGCGCGCCGTTCTGATGACGCGCCTCGCCATCATCGGCACCGTGCTGCTGCTCTGGGAGGCGATGGCGCAGTCGGGACTGCTCTACAAGGACGTGGTGCCCTCGCTGGTCCGCATTCTGCGCGAGCTCGGGCTGATCCTGCTCGACCGGCGCTTCTATGCCGATCTCGGCGTCACCGCCGGCGAGGTCGCGCTGGCGACCCTGATCGGCGGAGGGGCCGGCATCCTGACCGGCATGGCGCTCGGGCGCAGCCGCTTCCTGGCGCAGGCCTATGAGCCCTTCCTGCATTATCTCGGGCCGACCCCGAAGATCATCTTCTTCCCGATTCTGATCATGTGGTTCGGCGTCGGGCCCGGCTCGAAGGTGGCGATGGGGGCGCTCTCCTGTTTCTTTCCGGTCGCCATCAGCGTCGCCGGCGGCATGCGCGAGATCGACAAGGTGCTGATCCGCGTCGGCCTCAGCTTCCGCCTGACCTCGCTGCAGATGGTCTCGAAGATCTACCTGCCGGCGATGCGGGCGCCGGTGATCAACGGCATCAGGATCGGCCTCGGCGTCGCCATCATCGGCACCCTGCTGGCCGAGACCAAGCTCGCCAATCAGGGACTCGGCTATGCCGTGATCCAGACCTATGCGACCTTCAACATGCCGAAGATGTACGCACTGCTGCTGATCGTCTTCATGCTGGCCGTCGGCATCAATGTCTGGCTCGGCCGCTATACGGAGCTGCGGACGGTGAAGGCTTGACCACGACACCTGCCAAGACTGGCGCTGCCAAAACCATCCCTGCCGGGAGCCCGGCGATCCCGGCCTCGGCCTGGTGGCTGGCAGCGCTGCCGCCGCTGTTCTTCTCCGGCAATTTCCTCTTCGCCCGGGCGATGCGGGACGCGATCCCGCCCTTCCAGATGTCGTTCTGGCGCTGGGCGGTGGCGCTCGCGATCCTGCTGCCCTTCTGCCTGCCGGCGATCCGGGCGCAATGGCCGCGCATCCGGGCGAACCTGCCTTTCCTCGCTCTGCTCGGCGCGATCGGCGTCACCGCCTTCAACTGCTTCGTCTATGCGGCGCTGCATCACACCACCGTCGTCAACGCAGCGCTGGTCAACTCGCTCCTGCCGATCGCGACCTTCCTGCTCGCCTTCCTGATCCTGAAGCAAAGGCTGGCGCCCCGGCAGATTCTCGGCATCGCGGTCTCGCTCGCAGGCGCGGCCGTGGTGATCGCCCGCGGCGATCTTGCGGCGCTGCGCAGCTTCTCGCCCAATCCCGGCGACCTGCTCGTGCTCGGCGGGATGAGCTTCTGGGCGCTCTACACTGTGCTGATCCGCTGGCGGCCGCTCGGGCTCGAGCCGATGGCGCTGCTCGGCATCACCGTCGCCTTCGGCGTCCTGTTCCACCTGCCGCTCGTCGCCTGGGAGTATCGGAACCTCGGCGGCTTCACGCTCGACGCGGCCAGTGCCGGAACGATCCTCTATCTCGCGGTCTTCCCCTCGATCCTGGCCTATATCTTCTGGAACCGCTCGGTCGCGGTGCTCGGCCCCGGCCGGACCGGCATGTTCATGCATCTCCTGCCGATCTTCAGCGCCATTCTCGCGACGCTCTTCCTCGGCGAGAGGCTCGCGCTCTATCACGCCCTCGGCTTCGCGCTCGTCGTCGTCGGCATCCTGATCGTGACGCGCCCGCCCGCGGCAAAACCGGCCTGAATCAGGCGAGCACCTCAGCCAGCCGCACCCATCCCGCCTCGTCGCCCGGCAAGCCGAAGCGCAGGCGCGACGGATCGGACTGAAAGCGCCTGACATAGATGCCGGCGCGCCCGAGCCGCGCGAAGAGCTGCGGCGCATCGGGCGTCTCCAAGAGGCGATAGAGCGCCGTGCCGCCGACCACGCGACCACGCCTGGCGAGCAACGCGTCGAGCCGGCGCGCATCATCGCCCCGCTCCCGCTCCTGCGCCGCGAGCCAGCCGGCATCGGCGAGCGCCTGCGCACCGATTTCGAGTGCGGGGCCCGCCACCGCCCAGGGGCCGAGCATGGCGCGCAGGGCCTCGACATGCCTCGCCTCGCCGATCGCGAAACCCAGCCGTAAGCCCGCCAGCCCGTAGGCCTTGCCGAAGGAACGCAGCACCAGAGCGCTTGGCGGCAAGGCCGGAACGAGGCTGATGCCGGGCTGGAAATCGGCGAAGGCCTCGTCGATCACCAGCAGGCCACCGCGGGCCGCAAGACTGTCCGCCACAGCCGTCAGCGCCGGCAGATCGACAATATGGCCATCGGGATTGTTGGGATTGACCACGACCACGACATCGGCCCCGCCGGCCTCGGCGAGATCGGCGATCTCGCGGACCTCGCAGCCGGCCTTGCGCCAGGCCAGCGCGTGCTCGCCATAGGCCGGCCCGAGCACGGCGACACGCGCCCGCGTCGCGAGGCGCGGCAAGAGCTCGATCAGGATCTGCGTGCCGGGGGCCGCGACCACGCCGCTTTCCGGCCCGACGCGATAGGCGGCGCGCGCGGCCGCCAGCAGCGCCGCCTCTTCGCGCGCGCCAGGCAGTCGCTGCCACAGGCTTAACGGCAGCGCCGGAAGCGGATAGGGGAAGGGGTTGATACCGGTCGAGAGATCGATCCAGGGCTCCGGCGCATCGGGAAACAGCGCCTTGGCCGTGGCGAGATCGCCGCCATGCCAGATCGCCTCTCCCGCCCCAGCCCCGTCCGCCATGATCTTCCCCGACACCTTGCCGCTGCTCCTCGCCGCCCTGCTGATCGAAGCGGCGCTCGGCTATCCGGCGCGCTTGTACGCATGGATCGGCCATCCCGTCACCTGGATCGGGGCGCTGATCGCATCGCTGGAC
>JAEXUU010000724.1 GCA_023452965.1 Pseudomonadota bacterium
CCTTATAGGCGCGCGGCCTGACCGGATGGGCGAGGGGGCCCGCATCCTCGGAGAACTGGGTAGAGCGCAGGGTGCGCACATCGGCGATGCGCTTCACCGGGCGCGAGCGCTCGTCGGAGGAGAATTCCTGGTCGCGGAAGACCGTGAGACCCTCTTTCAGGCAGAGCTGGAACCAGTCGCGGCAGGTGATGCGGTTGCCGGTCCAGTTGTGGAAATACTCGTGGGCGATGATCGCCTCGATCGAGATGTAGTCGCCGTCGCTCGCCGTCTGCGGGTCGGCCAGCACGTATTTGTCGTTGAAGATATTGAGGCCCTTATTCTCCATCGCGCCCATGTTGAAGTCGGAGACGGCGACGACGTTGAACACGTCGAGATCGTAGTTGCGGCCGAAGACGCGCTCGTCCCAGCGCATGCAGCGCACCAGCGAGTCGAGCGCCCAGCCCGCGCGCCCGGCCTTGCCCGGCTCGACATAGACCGCAAGCTCGACCTTGCGGCCGTCGGCGGTGACATAGGGCTGGCGGACATGGTCGAGCCGGCCGCCGACGATCGCGAAGAGATAGGCAGGCTTGGGGTGCGGGTCGTGCCAGACGGCGAAATGGCGCTCGCCGCCGGGAAGCTCGGCCGCGGCGACCAGATTGCCGTTCGCCAGCAGCACCGGCGCCTCGGCCTTCTGCGCTTCGAGCCTGACCGTGTAGACGCTCATCACGTCCGGCCGGTCGAGGAAATAGGTGATCCGGCGGAAGCCGTCCGCCTCGCACTGCGTGCAGTAGACGCCGCTGGAGCGGTAGAGCCCCATCAGCTTGGTGTTGGCGGCAGGGTTCAGCTCGGTCTCGATCCGGAGCGAGAAGGCCCGCTCGGGCGGGGAAGGCAGCGTCAGCGACTGCGGCGTCGCAGTGTAGAGAGCGGGGTCTAGCGGCACGTCGTCCAGCGCGATCGAGCCGAGCGTCAGCTCGTCGCCGTCGAGCACCAGCGGCGCGCCGGGGCGGCCCTGCGGGTTCGGCCGCAGTTGCAGCAGCGCGCGGACCCGCGTGCGGCTCGCATCGAGCACGATGTCGAGGTCGACGGTATCGATCAGCCAGTCGGACGGGCGGTAATCCTCGAGGCGGATCATCGGGGTATCTTCGGCGCGCATGGCTCGTCCGATCATTGGAAGGCTGGTTGCTTGTCTTACAGGCTGGGCGGCCGATCCGAAAACCGGCCCGCGCCCAGCTTAGTGGTGTCCCGTGCTGGCGACCGGCTCGGCATGGCTGACCAGCCGGCAGACATCCGGGCGTGCCTGCCTGACCGCCCGCTCGATCGCGTCGACGGCGTGGTGCACGGCGGCAACGTCGAGTCCGCCCTCGGCTCGGCAGTGATAGTTGACGACGAGGCCGTTGCGGGTCTCGCGCACCCGTACCGAGTGGATGTCGCGGATCGGACCGCCGGCCTCGGCGGCGCGCGCCGCCTCCTGCGCGATCGCCTTGCCGATGGCCTCGACGGTCTCCCAGGCGGCGTTGTGCCCGCTCGGCTGGCTGGTCTCCATCGGCTCGATATGGGTCTCGACCTCGGTCTCGCCGCCGAACTCGGCCCGGATCGCGCTTTCCAGCCGGGTCGCGATGTCATGCGCCTCGGACAGCGGCAGGCCGGCATCGACCTCCATGTCCAGCGAGACGGAGAGGCGCCCCCCGATCGTATGGACGCTGACATGGTGCACCGGCACCTTCATCTTCAGCGCGATCAGGAGGACGCGCTCCAGCGCCGTTTCGTCATCGACCTGTACCGGATTGGCCGTGACGGTGATTTCGGCATTCGGCTCGGCGGCTGCCAGCGCCGCCAGCAGCTCGGTCTTGATCGCGGTGACGCGGTCGAGCGGCAGTGTGCGTGAGACCAGGATCCCGATCTCGCCCTGGACCTGCCCGCCGGCCGGGCGCAGCTTCAGCCATTCGACGGCGACGATGCCCGGCACCTCGCCGGCAGCCTGCCGCAGCCGCTCCGAGAGCCCCTTGGGCGCGGCGTCGATCAGTGTGTCGATGGTGCGCCGCCCGAGCCGGAAGGCGGTGAGGATCATGTAGAGCGCGAGGCCGAGCGCCGTCGCGCTGTCGGCCATCGGCACGCCCATCCGCGACAGCACGAGGCCGGCGAGCACCAGCGCCGTGCCGACGAAATCGGTGGCAAAATGCGTCGCCTCGGCGGCGAGCGCCTCGCTGCGGGTATCGCGCGCCACGGTGGTCAGGGCTCGCCAGCGCGTCGCGTCGACCATCAGCGAGAACAGGAGAACACCGACGACGAGCGCCGTGACCTCGACCGGCGGCTCCGTACCGGCGCGCAGGCGGTTGATCGCCTCCCAGAGGATCGCGCCCGAGAGCCCGAACAGGATCGCGGTCTCGAGCAGCGCTGCCAGTGCCTCGACCTTGCCATGGCCGTAATGGTGCTCGTCATCCGCCGGCTTGTCGGCGGCGCGCACCGCGAACCAGGTGAACAGGGTCGAGCCGATGTCGATCAGCCCCTGCAGCGCGTCGGTCAGAAGCGCGAGCGAGCCCGAGACCAGCGCCGCCGCGAATTTCGCCAGCGTCAGCAGCACGCTGGCGGCGACCGAGAGCGCGGCCGCCCGCTGCTTGATCCGCGACACCTCGGCCGAGGCGGCCGCCGTCGGCATGCGATCCTGCGTGTCGGTCATGGTAAGTCCGCGCGAGCCCTCTTGGCGAATGGCGGGTTTGGCCCGATCTATCGGCGAGATCAACCCTGGGAGAAGAGCCGTGAGATATCTCCACACCATGGTGCGCGTCACCGACCTCGATGCCGCACTCGATTTCTACGTGACCAAGTTCGGCCTCGTCGAAACCCGCCGCATGGAGAGCGAGAAGGGGCGTTTCACGCTGGTCTTCCTGGCTGCGCCGGAGGATGCAGCAACGGTCAAGGAGCAGGGCAGCCGCGGCCGCCCGACCCTGGAGCTGACCTATAACTGGGATCCGGAGGTCTACACCGGCGGGCGCAATTTCGGGCACCTCGCCTATGAGGTCGACGACATCTATGCGACCTGCGACAAGCTGATGAAGGCCGGCATCACCATCAACCGGCCGCCGCGCGACGGCAACATGGCCTTCATCCGGTCGCCCGACAACATCTCGATCGAATTGCTCCAGAAGGGCGATCCCAAGCCGCCGGCCGAGCCGTGGCTGAGCATGCCGAACACCGGCGTTTGGTAAGCGAGCACGCCTGATTGTGGGCTGATATACTCCCTGATATCATCTAATGATATCAGGGAGGCTCGTATGGGCATACTGGTGCGCGACGAGAAGATCGATCGGCAGGTGCGGGAACTGGCGAGGCTGTCCGGCACCAGCTTGCAAGGGGCTATCGGGCTTGCCGTCGAGAATGAGCTCCGGCGGCGTGAAGAGCGTCGCGTGCGGGTCGAGGAAGCGACGCGCAAGGCTCAGGAGATGCTGGCTGGGCATTCCAACGTCGACGACGGTTTGACGCATAAGGAATTCTTCGATCGCGAATACGGCGACGCGTGATGTTCCTCGATGCGTCCGTGATTCTCGCCAATCTGCTGGAAGAGCCTGAAGCGGTCGCGTTCAGAGCGTCGCTGGCGGACGGGGACGGGCATGCAACCTCTGCCATAGCCATGTTTGAGGCGTCGACGCGGCTTGCCGTGGTCAAGCGCTTGACCATCGACCGAGCTTACGAGGTCGTCTGTGCCTTCATCGATGGTGCCGGGGTGACGGTTATTTCGATCGGCCCGGAAGTGGGAGGCGCAGCCCATGCCTGCGCTGCCCGCTATCATCACCTCTCGGGCCATCCCGCTCGCCTCAACATGGGCGATTGCTTCGCCTATGCCGCGGCGCAAGTCTCCGGTCTGCCGCTCGCCTACAAGGGCAACGATTTCGTCCACACGGATATCGACGGCGTCCGCTTCGGAGCCTGATAGTCCCAGCGGAGCTTTCCGATCTTGACCAAGACCCTCTTCGGCCATCTCGACGACGGAACGCCGATCCACGAGGCGGTTCTGCATTCGCCCGGCGGCGCCGAGGCCAGGGTGATGGATTGGGGCGCCGTGCTGCGCGATCTCGTCGTGCCGGTGCCGGAGGGCAGCCGCCAGCGTGTCGTGCTCGGCTTCCCCAACTTCGCGGACTATCCCGCGCATTCGCCGCATATGGGCGCGATCGCCGGGCGTTTCGCCAATCGCATCGGCCATGGCCGCTTCATGCTCGACGGCGTCTCCCATCGCACGCCGCTGAACCAGGGCGGCAAGCATTCGCTGCATGGCGGCGGCCAGGGCTTCGGCAAGCGGCCCTGGACGATGATCCAGCACGACGAGGCGAGCGTGACGCTGGCGCTGGTCTCGGCCGATGGCGATGCAGGCTATCCCGGCACGCTGCGGATCTGGTGCCGCTATGCGCTGGTCGATGGCGCGACCTTGCGCCTCGAACTCTCGGCCACCACCGATGCGCCGACCATCGTCAATCTCGCCCATCACTCCTATTTCCGACTCGATGACGGGCCGGACATCCTCGACCACGAGCTTGAGGTCCGCGCCAATCTGACGACGCCCGTCGATGCCGACCTGATCCCCGATGGCTCGCTGGCCGATGTCGCCGGCACGCCCTTCGATTTCCGGAAGACCCGGGCGGTCCGTTTTGCCAACCCGGACGGCAGCCGCTTCTGGTACGACCACAACTTCATCCTGCGCCGCGACCGGCGCGAACAGGCCGCCGGCGGGCTCGAACTCGCCCATGCCGCGACGCTGCGCTCCCGTCGCTCCGGGCTTTCCATGGAGGTCTGGACCACCGAGCCGGCGCTGCAGGTCTATGACGGCGCCAAGCTCGCCACCCCGGTGCCGGGGCTGGACGGTGTTGCCTACGGCCCCAATGCCGGGATAGCGCTTGAGCCGCAGCATGTGCCGGATTCGCCGAACCTGCCGCATTTCCCGTCAACGGTGCTGCGGCCGGGCGAGGTCTATCGCCAGCTCAGTGAATTCAGGTTCGGAGTCTGAGCTTCATGGCCGGCGTCTTCTGTCTTGGTATAGCGACGCTGGACTATGTCTACAGCGTCTCGCATGTCCCGAGCCCCGGCGAGAAGGATCGCGCCCGCGATCTCGTCGTCACCGGCGGCGGTTGTGCCGGCAGCGGCTCTGTCGCGGTTTCGCGTTCGGGCGGCAAGGCCTGGCTTGCGACCCGGCTCGGCGACGACCTGACCGGCGACGCGATCCTGGCAGACCTGCACGCCGAGGGCGTCGATACCTCCTATTCGCACCGCTTTGCCGGGTTGCGCTCGCCGGTTTCCTCGATCCTGATCGATGCCCAGGGCGAGCGCATGGTCGTGTCCTATACCGATCCCGCGACGCCGATCGAGCCGGACTGGCTGCCCGCCACGCTTCCGGTCGGGGCGGATGCTGTGCTGGTCGATACGCGCTGGGGCGAGGGTTCGCTCGCGGCGCTGAAGCTGGCGCGGGCGGCGGGTGTGCCCGGCGTGATCGACGGCGACCGCCAGCCGACCCATCCCGAAATGGTCACAACCGCCAGCCATGTCGCCTATAGCGAGAAGGCGCTGACCGAGATCTGCGGCGCGGGCGACCCGAAAGCGGCGCTCGCCGGGCTGGCGCAGGGCGCCTCTAACT
>JAEXUU010000775.1 GCA_023452965.1 Pseudomonadota bacterium
ATCGCAGTCATGGCCATTAGTTCGACCTTCCGGGTTTCGACGAATCCAACAATGCCGACGGCACGGAGGCAGGCTCACGCGACACTTTGATCAATCCCACTCGAGGGCGCCCTTGCGCCACTCATAGATGAATCCGACGGTCAGCACGCCGAGGAAGAGCATCATCGACCAGAAGCCGAACCAGCCGAGCCCGCCGAAGGCGACCGCCCAGGGGAAGAGGAAGGCGACCTCGAGGTCGAAGATGATGAAAAGAATGGCGACGAGATAGAAGCGCACGTCGAACTTCATGCGCGCATCGTCGAAGGCGTTGAAGCCGCACTCATAGGCCGAGAGCTTCTCGGCATCCGGCTTGGAATAGGCGACGGCGAAGGGCGCGATCAGCAGCGCGAGGCCGATCACCAGCGAGAGGCCGACGAAGATGGCCAGCGGCAGGTAGTCGGTCAGCAGGGACTGCACAGGAAGAGCTTGCATGTGACACCCCGCAAAGCCGGTGCGCCGGCTGCGCACCCCAATCTCGCCAGTCGATTAGCCCCTGCTTTAGAATCACGCAAGGGTTTGCCGCGTCGCACAAAGCGGGCAGCGCCATGCCCGCGCCGCATGCACCAGCGTCATGGCGGCAGGAGCGCTAAATCCACGCGGTTCGACCGGATTCTCGGCTGCTGTCGGCGCAAACGCAAGCAGGCGGTTGTCGTGCTGCGCTCGATCGTGGCAGATCGGCCCTAACGTCAGCGTTCAGGAGATTCTCCACGATTCGCGAGGCGAACGGTCCGAAGGCAACGCAAGAGGCGGTTTTTCCAGCGATGATCACGCCATTTGCGCAAGCTGAAGCCGCCGCGACATCGGCCCCGGACGTGCTGGAATCGGCATGTCGCGGCTGAGTGGCGGCGCGAGCGCGCCGGCCCTCTGCCTGCTCCTCTCGCTGCTGACCTCGGCGGCACCGGCGCTCGCGCAGACCGTCCGCATGCAATTGCCGCCGGAGCGCCCGTTCGACCTCGACCTGAAGCCGGGCCCGGCCGAGCCGGCGATCGTAGTCCCGGCCCAGCCGACGCCGGCCGAAGCACCGACGCCAGCCTCGGCCGTGCCGGGCCCTACCCTGGCGCAGCCCGACGATGACGAAGGGCCCGAATGGCCACAGCGCACGCCGGGCCAGGCCGAGGAGGAACCGGCCTTCGATCCCGAGGAAAAGCCGGACCGCCCGGGCATCTCGACCGATCCCGGGACGTCGATCGTCTGCCTGCCGCCGGTGCTGAAGAAGATTCTCGGCAAGATCGCCGACAAGTACGGCGCGGTGAAGGTCACCTCGACCTGGCGGCCGCCCTGGCGCGCCCGGCGCGGCTCCTTCCACAAGCGCTGCGAAGCCATGGATTTCCGCGTGCCGGGGGTCAGGCCGCGTGCCGTGCTCGAATTCGCCAGGAGCCTGCCGGAAGTCGGCGGCAACAAAGTCTATTGGAACGGGTTGATTCACATCGACACGGGCCCGCGGCGCCCTTGGTGAGCATCGCCACGATCCGGCCCGCAGCGCACTAGCACGCGCCGCGCGGCATGCTACAGCTTGAGAATCGCCGATTGGGGACTGGAAGGCATGACGGCATCGGCGAAGCCCAGCGGCATTCCGGCCCGGCTGGTGATCCTGTCTCTGGTCGCCGTGCTCGTTCTGCCCGGCATGGTGTTCGCCGGCCTCCTGCTGCAACGCTTCGCCCAGTCGGAAAACGAACGCTACCGGCAGGAAGCCCGCGAGGTCGCCAGCACCGCCGCCTCGATCCTCGATCGTTATCTGGGCGGCTGGCAGACTACCCTGCAGACGCTCGCGACATCGGAGAACCTGCGCAGCCGCAATTTCGAAGCGTTCTATCGCCAGGCGACGCTGGTCAAGCACTTCGTCGGGGCGGAGATCGGACTGCGCCGCCTCGATGGCGAGCAGATCGTCAACACGCGCTTCCCCTACGGCTCGCAACTGCCGAACTACAAGTTCGACGTCGACAGCGAGGCGATCGCCACGCGCAAGCCGGTCGTCTCGAACGTCTTCATCGGGGCGATGACCGGCGAGCCTCTCGTCACGATGATCATCCCGCTGGAGTTCGACGGCAGGCCGGAATTCCTGCTGCATATCAGCGCCAATACGCAGCGGCTGAACGATGTGCTGAGGCCTGTGGTTCCGGCGAACTGGGTCGTCGCGGTCGGTGATCGTCGCGGTCAGTACGTCACCCGCTCGGAGGATCACGAGGCCTTCAGCGGCAAGCCCGGCGTGCCGGCCTTCCTGGAGAAGGCGGTCGGACCCAGCGGCAATTTCGAGGGCCAGAGCGCCAAGGGCGAGCAGGTGCTTGTCGGCTATGACCGCTCCGATCTTGCGGATTGGCTCGTCGCCGCCAGCATTCAGCAGAGCGTCATCCGTCAGCCGCTCAACACCGCCCTGCAATCGCTGATCGCCTTCGGGCTCGCGGCTCTGCTCGTCGCCTCCCAGATCGCGCTCTGGCTTTGGGGACTGATCGGCCGGCCGCTTGCGATCCTGACCAAGGCCAGCGGCCAGCTCGGCCGGCTGGCGGGGCCAATCGCAGCGCCGACGCGACTGCGCGAGTTCGCGGCGCTGCGAGATGCCCTGTCGACCGCCTCGGA
This sequence comes from Pseudomonadota bacterium, assembly GCA_023452965.1. The sequence continues at coordinate 2,614 of JAEXUU010000775.1, forward strand.
GCAGATCCGCTCGGACAGCGCAGCCCTTGAGGAGCGCGTCGCTGCGCGCACGCGCGAGCTGGAAGAGACCAATGCGAGGCTCGCGGCCGAGATCGAACAGCGCTCCCGGATCGAGACCATGCTGGTCCAGGCCCAGAAGATGGAGGCGATCGGCAATCTGACCGGCGGCGTCGCCCACGACTTCAACAATCTGCTGCAGGTCGTCGGCGGCAATCTCCAGCTGCTGGCGCGCGAGGTTCCCGGCAACGACAAGGCGCAGGCCCGGATCGAGAAGGCGATGGCAGGGGTCGCGCGGGGCTCGCATCTCGCCTCCCAGCTGCTCGCCTTCGGCCGCCGCCAGCCGCTGGAACCGAAGGTCGTCAATATCGGGCGCCTGATCCGCGGCATGGACGATCTGCTGCGGCGCACGCTGGGCGAAGCCGTCGAGATCGAGACGGTGATCGCCGGCGGCCTCTGGAACACGCTCGTCGACCCCGCCAATCTCGAGAACGCCATTCTCAACCTCGCGATCAATTCGCGCGACGCCATGGGCGGGAGCGGCCGGCTGACCGTCGAGGCCGGTAACGCTTTTCTCGACGACGCCTATGCCTCCGCGCATGCCGACGTGACGGCTGGGCAGTACGTCCAGATCGCGGTCAGTGACACCGGCACCGGCATGAGCCGCGAGGTGATCGAGCAGGTGTTCGAGCCGTTCTTCTCGACCAAGCCCGAGGGCAAGGGCACCGGCCTTGGGCTCTCCATGGTCTATGGCTTCGTCAAGCAGTCGGGCGGGCATGTGAAGGTCTATAGCGAGCCCGGCCAGGGCACGACGATGCGGCTCTACCTGCCGCGCTCGACGGAAGCGGAGGACATCCCCGCGGAGGTCGACACCGGCCCCGTCGTCGGCGGCAACGAGACCGTGCTCGTGGTCGAGGACGACGATGCCGTGCGCGACACCGTGATCGGCCTGCTCGACGGGCTCGGCTACCGCGTGCTGAAGGCCCCCGACGCGCAGAGCGCGCTGGTCGTCGTCGAAAGCGGTGTCGCCATCGACCTGCTGTTTACCGATGTGGTGATGCCCGGCTCGCTCAAGAGCGCCGAACTCGCCCGCAAGGCCAAGGAAAGGCTGCCGCAGCTCAGCGTGCTGTTCACCTCGGGCTACACCGAAAACTCGATCGTGCATGGCGGCCGGCTCGATGCCGGCGTCAACCTCTTGTCGAAGCCCTATACGCGCGATGCCCTCGCCCGGAAGATCCGGCAGGTCCTCGCCCGCGACGGAAAGATGCCGAAGCCGGCAACGGAACAGCCGGAAGATCAGGCCACCCCTGCCCCGCAGCGGACGATCTACACCGTGCTTGTCTGCGAGGACGAGGCGCTGATCCGGCTTGATACGGTCGATCTCCTGCAGGAACTCGGCCATATCGCCGTCGAGGCCGAGAACGGCATGCAGGCCCTGGAGCTGCTGACCAACGGCACCATCGATATCCTGTTGACAGATATCGGCCTGCCCGACCTGCGGGGCGACGAGCTGGCCCGGCGCGCACGGCAGATGCGCCCGGAGCAACCGGTCGTCTTCGTCACCGGCCATAGCGAGGTCCCCGGATTCGAGGACGCCCCGCGCACGGTGATCCTCAAGAAACCCTATGCCTTCGAAGCGCTGGAACGCGCCATCGCCGGGGTGATGGCGAAGGAGACTGCCGAAGGCTGATCTGCTGCGCGAAGGCCTTGTCGCGGCACTTGCCCACAAGCTAAGGCTTGAAGGCTGGGTGGCGAGGCCTTAAACGGCTGCTGCGGGGCGGTTAGCTCAGTTGGTAGAGCATCTCGTTTACACCGAGAGGGTCGGCGGTTCGAGCCCGTCACCGCCCACCATGCGCAGTTCCTTCAATTGTCGGCCATTTTCGGGAACGAGCGCGCCGATGTGACGGCCCCCGGGCTCGCCCGGCCGTGCCCAGGTTCGCGAGGCTGGCGGTGCCGCTGACCTCAACGCGGCGCGCAGCGCCCCTCGCCTGCGATCGATGGCGGCTTCCGCGAGACGCCGAGCGTGATCGCGGCCTCGGCCTGCCGGGCATGGATTCGCGGCAATGCTCCTTTGACGGATCGGTCTCGCCGGGCATGCCGTGACGAATCGGACCACGCCCCTCGCAGCCCGCACCGCGCGATGGGCCAAAAGAGCATCGATTGGGTGGATTTTCGTCGCCCGCTGTGGAAGCGACAATTTCATGGCAGCTCGCGCTTGACACTCAGCGCCCGGCACCATAATCCCAACCTCGCTGAGGCCAAGGCCTTCAGCCGCCCGCGCGGGCGTAGCTCAGTTGGTTAGAGTGCCGGCCTGTCACGCCGGAGGTCGCGGGTTCGAGCCCCGTCGCCCGCGCCATGTTTCCCCTTCATCTTCAGCTATCTGTAGCGAAGACTGAGGCTTTTGCATTAGCTGAGGCCAGCGCCTCGGCCGCCCGCGCGGGCGTAGCTCAGTTGGTTAGAGTGCCGGCCTGTCACGCCGGAGGTCGCGGGTTCGAGCCCCGTCGCCCGCGCCATTATCTTCCGCCATCCACTCCCCCTTACCGCCTCCCGAGCGATCCC
>JAEXUU010000788.1 GCA_023452965.1 Pseudomonadota bacterium
CATCTACCTCGACCAAAACCGGAAACGCTCATGTCCCTGACCATCTATGGCTGCTATCGCTCGCGCGCGACGCGCAATGTCTGGCTCGCCAACGAGCTCGGCATCTCTTTCAAGCAGGTTCCGGTGATTCAGGCCTACCGCCTCGCCGATCCAGACGCGCCCGGTGCGCCGCTCCATACCCGCAGCCCCGAATTCCTCAAGGTCAACCCCAACGGGCACATCCCGTCGATCGACGATGACGGCTTCGTCCTGCACGAATCGCTGGCGATCAACCTCTACCTCGCCCGCAAGCATGGCGGGTCGGTCGCGCCCAAGGACGTGCAGGAGGAAGGGCTCGCGGCAATGTGGGCGCTGTGGGCCGCGACCGAATGCGAGACGCACGCGCTCAACCTGACCTATCACCTCGCGGCCTATCCGCCGGAGAAGCGCGACCCGGCCATCGTCGCCGCCGCGCTCGCCGCCCTGCCCGCCCCCTTTGCCGTGCTCGACAAGGCCCTGGCCGAAGGCGGCGGCTATGTGATGGGCGGGCGCTTCACCGTCAGTGACATCAACGTCGCCGAGATCATCCGCTACGCCAAACCGGCGGCGCAGCTCTTCGACGCCGCCACGAACGTCAAGGCCTGGCTCGAGGCCTGCCATGCCCGTCCGGCCTTCAAGGCGATGTGGGCGGCGCGCGAGGCGGAAGCCGCCTGAGCCTGCCTTGCGGAAATCGGGTGGCCGGGCAAAGCCCGGCCGCCTACTGACGCAGGCTGACCCGCCCTGCGAAGATAGATTGCGCCATGACACAGCCGACCTCCGCTCCCGCGCTGCGCATGGGCCCGACCGAGTGGCTCCTGCTCGTCGTCCTATCCGTCCTGTGGGGCGGCTCGTTCTTCTTCAACAAGCTCACCGTGGCGGAATGGCCGCCCTTCGCGGTGGTGCAGGTCCGCGTCGGCCTTGCCGCGCTGTCGCTGCTGCTGGTGGTCCGGATCACCGGGCAATCCATGGCGGTGGGACGCAGCCTCTGGCTCGCCTTCTTCGGCATGGGTGTCCTCAACAACCTGATCCCGTTCAGCCTTTTCCTTTGGGGCCAGCAGCAGATCGCCAGCGGCCTCGCTTCGATCCTGAACGCCACGACGCCGATCTTCGCCGTGCTGGTGATGCATTGCTTCGGCAATGAGAAGGCGACGGGGTTGAAGCTCGGCGGCGTCCTCGCCGGCCTCATCGGCGTCGGCATATTGATGGGGCCCGATGCGCTCGGCGGCCTCGGCTCCAATCTCGCGGCGCAGCTCGCCTGCGTTCTTGCTGCGGTTTCCTACGCCTTCTCCGGCCTGTTCGGCCGGCGCTTCCGCGGCCTGCCGCCGCTCGTCGCCGCCACCGGCCAGTTGTCCGCCTCGACCATCATGATCGTTCCGATCGTGTTTTTCCTGCACCCGCCCTGGACGCTGCCGGTCCCCTCGCAGCAGGCTGTCCTCGCGGCCGTGGGCCTGGCGCTGATCTCGACGGCCCTGGCCTACATCATCTTCTTCCGGATCATGCGCACCGCCGGGCCGAGCAACGTTATGCTGGTGACCTTCCTGATCCCGGTCAGCGCCATCCTGCTCGGATCCGGCCTGCTCGGCGAAGAGCTTCTGCCGCGCCATTTCGCCGGCATGGCCGCGATCTTCGTCGGACTCGCACTGATCGACGGCCGGGTCGCAACCTTGTGGAACGCCAGACGAGCGGGCGCCCCGACCGCTTGACCGGCTTCTGCCGAGCGCGGAAAAATCCCAAAAATTCAACCGATTACAGCATCGCCCGGCCATGGGAGCGGCTTTCACCCTGTGGATGCCGCCGCCGAGGCAATGAGCTTTGTTGCCAATAAATTATGAATTGCTCTAGGGTCGCAAATTAAGCGGTTGACGCTAAAGGGGCATAACAGAAATCACTGGACGATATCACAAAAAGCGATACGCCAGAGGGGAGACGCGACAACCATGGATCTGCGGCAACTGCGATGCTTCATCGCGGTGGCGGAGGAGCTTCATTTCGGCCGAGCGGCCGAGCGGCTCGGCCTCGCGCCACCCGCTCTCTCGCGCCAGATCAGCGCGCTGGAGGATGGACTCGGCGTCAGCCTGCTGACGCGCACGACCCGTCAGGTCGCACTCACGCGCGCCGGCCTGATCATGCTCGAGGAAGCCAAGGGCATCCTGGTCAGGATGGAGCGTGCCTCGCGGTCCGTCCGGGAGGCTTCTCTGGCCTCGAGCCGTGTGCTGCGGGTCGGCGCGATCGACGCAGCCTCCTCCAGCTTCGTGCCCGAGGCCCTGGTGACCTTCCGCGCCCGCCATCCCGGCATCGAGATCAAGTTCGTCGAGGCGATGACCGCGCCGCTCGTCCAGATGCTGGAGGCCGGCAAGCTCGATCTGGCGCTGCTGCGCCCGCCGCGCAAGCCGACAGACTGCGCCTTCGAGGTGTTGCGGGTCGAGCGCCCGATCGTCGTGCTGAACGACGCCCACCCCCTGGCCGCGCGCGACGATCTCACCATGCAGGACCTCGTCGGCGAGCCTTTCGTGGTGCCGTCGAAACGGATCCGTCCCTTCGCCTACGACCTCGTCATGGCCTATTTCGAGAGCGTCGGCGCCGTTCCCAACGTCATCATCGAGGCAACCGAAAAGCCGGCCATGATGTCGGCGGTGGCGGCCGGGCTCGGCATGTCGCTGGCCCCGGACTGGGTTTCGCGGCTGAGTTTTCCCGGCGTCACCATGCGCCGCTTGCGCGGCGCACTGCTCGACCCGCCGCCGCCCGGCGCGCTCGTCGGCGTCGCCTGGCGGCCGCAGCAGAAGCTTTCCGCGCGCGACGATTTTCTCGCCATCCTGCGAGAGAGCGTCACGCTGATCGACGAGCGTATCACCCTGCCCTTCACTGTGCCGGTGCACGCCCGAAAGCCCGCGATGCGCGCCGTCGCGACCCAAGCCGGAGGTTACTGATGAGTTTGAACAAGATCGAGTCGGCGCAGGGGCTGCGTATCCGATCGACCCAGGATTTCGCGGCGGGACTGTTCATGATCGGCCTCGCCGGGCTCGCCTTGTTCCTGTCACGCGATCTGGCAGCCGGCACCTTGCGGCAGCTCGGTCCGGGCATGCTGCCGAAGTCCTTCGCCGTGATCTGCGCGGCCCTCGGCCTGCTGCTGAGCGTGAACTCGCTGCGCTACAAGGGCGAGAAGCTGGCCGGCTGGTCCTGGCGCGGCGTCCTGTTCGTGCTCGGCGCCGCCTGCCTGTTCGGCCTGACGATCCGCGGCTTCGAGATCGGCCCGCTGAAGGTGCCGGCCCTCGGCATGCTGGTATCCGGGCCGCTCGTCGTCTTCGTCTCCGGCCTTGCTGCGGAGGACGTCAAGCTCAAGGAGCTGGCGATCTTCGCGATCGCGATGACCATCGCCTGTGCCCTCCTCTTCAAATACGCGCTGAGCCTGCCGATCCCGCTGGCGCCCTGGCTCTTCGGGATCTGACACGATGCATGACATGATCGCCAATCTCGGGCTCGGCTTCTCCGTCGCGCTCGGCCTGCAGAACATCGCCCTCGCCTTCGTCGGCTGCCTCGTCGGCACGCTGATCGGCGTGCTGCCGGGCGTCGGCCCGGTCGCCACCATCGCCATGCTCTTGCCGATCACCTTCGGGCTCGACCCGGTCGGCGCGCTGATCATGCTCGCCGGCATCTATTACGGCGCGCAATACGGTGGCTCGACCACCGCTATCCTGGTCAACATCCCCGGCGAGGCGACTGCGGTCGTCACCACACTCGACGGCCACCAGATGGCCAAGCAGGGCCGCGCCGGCGTCGCGCTCGGTACCGCGGCGATCGGCTCCTTCGTCGCCGGCTGCTTCGCGACGTTGATCATCGCGGCGCTCGGCGCCCCGCTGACCAAGCTTGCCTTGCTGTTCGGCCCGGCCGAGTACTTCTCGCTGATGGTGATGGGCCTGTGCTTCGCGGTCGTGCTGGCGCGCGGTTCGATCCTCAAGGCCTTCTGCATGATCATGCTCGGCCTCCTGCTCTCGACCGTCGGCACCGACCTCGAGACCGGCCAGGAGCGCATGACCTTCGGCTTCCCGCCGCTGGCCGACGGCATCGACTTCGCCGTGCTGGCGATGGGCGTGTTCGGCTTCGCCGAAGTGCTGCGCAACCTCGAGAACCCCGAGGCGCGCGACGTCGTGAAGGCCAAGATCGGCCGGCTGCTGCCGAGCTGGGAAGACATCAAGCAATCGGCCGCGCCCTGCCTGCGCGGCACCTTCATCGGCGGCGTTCTGGGCATCCTGCCCGGCAATGGCGCGGTGCTCGGCCCCTTCGCCAGCTACACGCTCGAGAAGAAGATCGCCAAGGATCCCTCCCGCTTCGGCAAGGGTGCGATCGAGGGCGTCGCCGGGCCGGAATCGGCCAACAACGCAGGCGCGCAGACCGCCTTCATCCCGCTGCTCACCCTCGGCATTCCGCCGAATGCGGTGATGGCGCTGATGGTCGGCGCGATGACGATCCACGGCATCATCCCCGGTCCGCAGGTCATGACCAAGAACCCGGAGCTGTTCTGGGGCATGATCGCCTCGATGTGGATCGGCAACCTGATGCTGCTGATCATCAACCTGCCGCTGGTCGGCGTCTGGGTGAAGCTGCTGCAGGTGCCCTACCGCCTGATGTTCCCGGCGATCCTGATCTTCTGCTCGATCGGCATCTACTCGGTGAACAACCAGCCCGTCGACGTCGCCTTCACCGCGCTGTTCGGCCTGTTCGGCTACCTCCTGATCAAGCTCGGCTTCGAGCCGGCCCCGATGCTGCTCGGCTTCGTGCTCGGCAAGCTGATGGAGGAGAAGCTGCGTCAGGCGCTGATCATCTCGCGCGGCTCGTTCATGACCTTCATCGAGCGGCCGATCTCGGCCGGGCTGCTGCTGGTCGCGGTCGCGATCCTCGTCGTCGCGCTCCTGCCGTCGATGTCGAAGAAGCGCGACGAGGTCTTCACCGAATGACGGGGTTGTCACTCGCCCCCGTTGCCCCATCTTCAGATCATTGCGTCAGGGAGGATTACCGATGAAGAAACTCGCCCTCGGTCTCGCCGCGGCGGTCGCGCTCGCGCTGCCGGCTCAGGCCCAGTCCAAATATCCGGAGCGGCCGATCACCATGATCGTGCCCTTCGCCGCCGGCGGCCCGACCGACATCATCGCCCGCATCGTCAGCGAGAACATGTCGAAGACGCTCGGCCAGCAGATCGTGGTCGAGAACGTCGCCGGCGCCGGTGGCACCACCGGCATCACCCGCGCGGTAACCGCGGCGCCGGATGGCTACACCATCGCGATGGGGCATCTGGGCACCTTCTCGGCGGCGCCTGCCACCTATCCCGGCCTGAAATACGACCCGATCAACGGCATGCAGCCGATCGGCCTTGCCGGCGGCACGCCCATTCTGATCGTCGCGAAGAAAGATTTCGCCCCGAAAGATCTGAAGGAATTCGTCGCTTACGTGAAGGCGAACCCCGACAAGGTGAACGAGGCCCATGCCGGCGTCGGCTCGGTGTCGTGGACGACCTGCACCCTGCTGAAGGGCCAGCTCGGCGTTCCCAAGCTGAACTCGGTCGCCTATCGCGGCACAGGCCCGGCGCTGAACGACCTGGTCTCCGGCCAGATCGACTTCATGTGCGACCAGATCGTCAGCGTTTCCGAGCAGATCAAGGCCGGCACGATCAAAGCCTATGCGGTCGCCTCGGCCGAGCGCTCGCCGGCGCTGCCCAACATTCCGACCACCAAGGAAGCGGGGCTGCCGGAATACCAGATCGAAGCCTGGAACGGCATCGCCGCGCCGAAGGGCACGCCGAAGGAGGCCGTGGACAAGCTCGTCGATGCGCTCGACAAGGCGCTCAACGAC
>JAEXUU010000794.1 GCA_023452965.1 Pseudomonadota bacterium
GGTTAGACGATACTTCCTGGCAGGGGGAATTACCGTGCCGGAATGTGAATGCGAGAGGCGCTTTCAGGCGCAGCTGGTTGCCGCTACGTCGCATTGGCTGGTGACGCTGGTCAATCTTGCAGGGGCGGGAGCTTTGCTCCTCCTCTGCTGGCCGTAGACGCGACCTCGCACTTCAGCCCCCCGCTGCCGGCCTTTCTGGCGTGGCGCCGCGCACCATTTCGGACCGACCCGGACGGAGAGGCCTCCACCCCGCCTTTTACGCGAGACGGACATGCTGGACGTGCTCCCGTTCGCATGCATGATCGTCATGGGGCGGCGGGACGACGACCGAGGAGCAAGCATGCAGCGTCGATCTTTCATCACCGGACTGTTGGCGCTCGCCGCCGGCGGCACCGGAACCCTGGCCGCCTTCGAAGCCGCGGCGGCACCCGCAACCCAGAGCATCGTTCCCCTGCTCCCGAATGCGGCCGCTGAGGATGCGGCTATGGCGGCACCCGACGGAACGCCGATCGAGACCGCACAGAATCGCAATTCGGTGCATTGGCATCACCGCAACCGGCGGCACCGCCACCACCGGCGCCATGTGCGCCGCCGGCGCATCTGCCGCATCCACTTCGATCGATGGGGACGCCGGGTGCAGCGCTGTCACTGGGTCTGGGGCTGACGCCCGCCAGCCGAGCACACACTCAATGGCCGGGCGATGTCATCGAGCGCCCGGCCTCCGCTGTGTCGCCTCGCCGGCTCGAGCCGGCGGGCTTCAGCCCAGCCGCCTGACGACAGGTCCCGAGCGCAGCGTTGGTCGCCGCCATTCGCGCCCGGTCGGGGGTGGGTAGAGTTCGATTGCAGGGACGCCAAAGTACATCGGCACCTGCCCGTCCAGCTCCCAGCAGCGCCAGCGCTGGAAATCGGCCTCGTTCGCGACCGCCGAGCAGGCCTGGAGCTGCGTGCGCGGCCAGAACGCCTCCGCCGGTGTGGTTAGGCCTGCGCTGCCCACAGCAAGGCCGGCAATGAGCAAGCTCCTGTGCATCCGAGCGCCTTTCAAGTCGTAAGCCCAGCCTCGCGCAGTTCCCCTAAACGAGCCGGACTGAGCGCGAAGACTTGCCGAGTATGAGCCCTTTTGCCCCTCTTTCAGAGCGCTTGTTCAAGACGACGTGAACAAAACCCTGCTGCCGGCGTTGTTCAGGCATCCCGCATCATGCGGAAGCCGACAGGAGGAAAACGATGTACAAGCGTCACGTTGCATTGACGGCGATTGGCGGCGTCATGCTTGCCGCAGCTGCGGTCGCCCAGACCACCTCTCCCAGCACGCCTCCGAGCCCGCAGCCCAGCGCGCCCGCGACCACTGCGCCGGCCATGCCAGCCCCAGCCCCTGAGACGGCGAAGGCGCCCGAGAACAATCTGGCCGGCCAGGGCAAATGGCGCGCTTCGAAGCTGATGGGCGTCGATATCTACGGGCCCGACAACAAGAAGGTCGGCGACGTCACCGAGGTCGTGTTCGACAAGACCGGCAAGATCGAGCTGGTCACCGTCGGCGTCGGCGGCTTCCTGGGCATCGGCTCGAAGGATGTCGCGATCCCGTTCGACCAGGTGACCTGGAGCGACCAGCCCATGGCCGCCTCGGCCCCGGCTCCGTCGGGCAGCGCCGGTGGCGTCGTAAGCCAGCCGGCGCCTACCCCGCGTGCTCCGGAAATGTATCCGGACCACGGCAAGATCAACATGAGCAAGGAGCAGCTCACCAGCGCTCCGGCCGTGACCTACGCCGCCCGCTAAAGTCCTCGCTGAGGGCTCAGCGGCCGGACAGGAAGCCCGCCTCCGCAAGGGGCGGGCTTCTCCTTGCCGCCTGCCCCAGCCCGGATACCCTACTCAGCCGGCGACCAGCCGCAGCGCGCCGGGCAGTGCCTCGGGCAGGTCGTCGGCGATCAGACCGAAGCCGAGCGCTTCTCCTGCCTTGCCATGCAGCCAGACTGCGGCGCAGGCCGCCTCGAAGGCCGGCATGCCCTGGGCGAGCAGGCCCGCGACGATACCGCCGAGCACATCGCCCGAGCCTGCCGTCGCCAGCGCGGCCGAGCCCGTGGCATTGATGGCTGCCCGCCCGTCGGGAGCCGCAATCACGCTGTCCGGCCCCTTCAGCACGACCACCGAAGCGGTCGCTGTCGCGGCCGTCCGCGCGCGGACGAGACGCGATGCTCCGGCGGCGTAAGGGGGGCGATCGCCGAAAAGACGCAGGAATTCGCCTTCATGCGGCGTCAGCACGGTCGAAACCGAACGCCGGCCGGCGAGCTCCTCCAGCAGCTCGGACCGCGCTGCCAGAACCGTCAGCGCATCGGCATCGAGCACGAGCGGAAGCTTCGCGCACAGCGCCGCCGTCACAACCTCCGCTGCCATGGCGTCGAGGCCCAGTGCCGGCCCGGCGAGCAGCGCCGACAGCTTTCGCGTCGCCAGTGCCGCGTCGAAGGCCCCACGGTCCGCCGCGGCAATCTGCATCAGCGCGTCGGGGCCACGGCCGGCATGGGTCGCAAGCGCTTCCGGCCGGCAGATGATCGTCGCCAATCCCGCCCCGATCCGCAGCGCCGCCCGCGCACCGAGCCGCGGCGCGCCGACACCGGCAAGCCCGCCAGCGGCGACCGCCACTGCGCCGCGCCGGTATTTATGCGTTCCCGCCTCGTGCCGGGGAAGCTGCCCCTGCCAGAGCGCCGGCTCGTTGCTGAAGGTCATCGGCGGAGGCTTGCCCGGGCCGAACACCATCTCGGCTGTGATCCCGATATCGGCAAGGGTGACGACACCGCAGAGCGCCCTGCCGGGATACAACAGATGTCCGGGCTTCAACCGGAAGAAAGTAACGGTTTCGTCGGCCCTGATCGCCGGGCCGGCCGTCATGCCGCTGTCGCCGGAGACGCCACTCGGCACATCGACGGAGACAACGGGAAGGTCGCTCGCATTGACGCGCTCGACCAGCGCAGCGACGGCGCCATCGAGCGGGCGGTTGAGCCCTGCCCCGAACAGGGCGTCGACGATGATGGCGTGATCCTCCGGCCGAATCTCCGCCACGGCCAGGACGGGCCCCTGCCAGCCTGCAGCAGCTTCGCCGGCATCGCCGGTGAGCTGCCCGCGTTCGCCTGCCAGCGCCAGGGTGATCGCAAAGCCGCGCGCCTCGAGCAGCCGCGCGGCGACGAAGCCGTCGCCGCCGTTCTTGCC
>JAEXUU010000797.1 GCA_023452965.1 Pseudomonadota bacterium
CGCTCGTTCTCGGCATAGGGCCAGCGCAGCACCCCGATCTTGCCCTGTTTGCGTGCCTCCGCTTCCGATAGGCCGAGGCTCGCCACCTCGGGTTGGCAGAGCGTCAGGCGCGGGATCGCCTGGCTGGTGGCGTTGACCGGCAGGCGGAACAGCGCATGGCGCACCGCGAGCCCGGCATGATGCTCGGCTGCGTCGGCCGAGGGCGGCGCTCCCGCAATGCTGGCACAGTCGCCGATCGCGAGGATGCGCCGGTTCGCGGTGCGCAGCCCCCGGTCGACGGCGATGCCGCCTGCGTCGCTGCGAATGCCGGCGAGATCGAGATCAAGCCCGTCGAGCCTTGGCGCGTGGCCGCTCGCGAGCAGGAGATGCGTGCCTTCGATCGAGATCTCCGCTTCGCCGGCCTGGGGGGCGAGCACGAGGCGGGGACGGTGCCGCGCGCTCTCCGCCCGCAGCACGGTGCGCTCCTCATGCAGCTCGATGCCGTCGCGCAGCAAGGCGCGGCGCACGAGGTCGGCCGCTTCCGGCTCCTCCTGCGGCAACAGCCTTCCGGACAGGATCAGGACGACCTCGCTGCCGAGCCGGCGCATCGCCTGGGCGAGCGCAACGCCGGTCGGCTCGCCGCCGAGGACGAGCAGCCGCTCGGGCCGACGCTGCAATGCGGGCAGCGTTTCGCCGGTCAGGAACGGCAGTTCGGCAAGGCCGGGGATAGCCGGCACGGCAGGTTGCGAGCCGGTCGCGATGACGAAGCGCCGCGCCCTGATCCGGTGCTCGCCGGCCGCGAGCGTCTGGCGATTGAGGAAATGTGCGCTGCCCCGCAGCACGACGATGCCGAGCGCTGCAAGGCGCTCCGCGGAGTCATTCGGCGCGAGCGCGGCAGCTGGATGGCCGAGATGGGCGCGCAGTCGCGCCATATCGATCTCGGGCTCGGCTACGGAGATGCCGAAGCGCTGCGCTTCGCGGACTGCCTGAAGTTTCTCCGCTGCGGCGGCGAGCGCGGCGGACGAGGCAGGATTGGACCTCGCGCGCTCGGAAGCGCCGGTCGGTGCCGGCTCGACCAGCACGACGGACACGCCGAACAGCGCCGCGGTAGTCGCGACCGTCAGCGCGCCGGGGCCGGTGCCGACGACGCAGATATCTGGCGTCATTGGCCCGGGGCTGGCCAATGCCTTGGCGGTCTCGGTCAACGCCGCGTCTCCGGACTCGTTTGCCTGCTTCTGCTGATGCGTTGCCGGACCGGCGGAATCAAGACCGCAGCGCCGCAAATGGGGAGGAAGCGCCCGATTCTGGCGAGAGCAAGGCCAGGAGGCTGGCGCCGGCGGCTTCAGGCCCGCTTGCGGGATTCGCCCTTGACGAACTCCGAGACGGGCTCGGGCTTGCCGAACAGATAGCCCTGAGCCCGCTGCGCCCCGAGCAACTGCACCGCCATGCGCTGCGCCTCGGTCTCGATGCCCTCGACCACGACATTCATCGAAAGACGGCGGGCGAGCTGGCAGACAGCCTCGATGATCGCCTTGGAGGCCTCGTCGGCGTTGACGTTGCGGCTGAAGCTCTGGTCGATCTTCACCTGCGAGAACGGGTAGGTCGAGAGATAGGCGAGCGACGAATAGCCGGTGCCGAAATCGTCGAGCGCGAACTTGATGCCGATCGCGCGCAATTCGTTGATCAGCTCGAGCGTGGCCTTGTTGTCCTCGATCAGCAGCGATTCGGTGACTTCCAAGGTCAGCCTGCCCGGCGTGAGGTTCGCCGCGAGCAGGGCGTCCTTGACGGTCTGCACCAGGCGCAGCGGCTCGCGGAACTGCAGGGGCGAGACGTTGACCGAGACGCCGACCACGTCCGGCCATTTCGCCGCGTCCAGGCAGGCCTGGGCGATCGCCCAGTCGCCCATCCCGGCGATCAGGCCGGACTGCTCGGCGATCGGGATGAAGACGCCGGGCGGGACCATGCCGCGGGTCGGATGCGACCAGCGCATCAGCGCCTCGCGCGTCACGACCTGCTGCGTGCGCAGATCGATGATCGGCTGGTAGTAGAGCTGGAGCGTGCCCTCAGCGCTGGCCTGGCGCAGCTCGACCTCGATCTCGTGGCGGTCGAGCATCTCCTCGGCCATGACCGGGTCGAAGAAGGTCGCGGTGTTGCGGCCGGCAGCCTTGGCCTTGTAGAGCGCGGTGTCGGCGTGGCGCAGCAGATCGGCCGGGTTGGCGCCGTCGACCGGTGCGAGCGCGATGCCGATGCTGGCGGTGACATACACCGTCTTGGTGTCGAGCACGAAGGCGCGGCCCATCGCCTCGATCATCCGCTGTGCGATGATCCTCACCGTGTCGACATCGGCCGCTGGCAGGATCAGCACGAACTCGTCGCCGCCGAAACGCGCCAGCATGTCGCTCTGCCGGATCGCGGATTTCAGCCGGGCCGCGGTCTGGACCAGCACCTTGTCGCCGATATCGTGGCCGAGATTGTCGTTGACCTGCTTGAAGCCGTCGAGGTCGATATAGAGCAGTGCGAAGGCCTGCCCCGTGCGCTCCTGCTTCTTAAAGGCGTCCGCGAGCTGTCCGTTGAACTCGAAGCGGTTGGCGAGCCCGGTCAATTCGTCGAAGCGCGCCATCTGTTCGATCAGCGCCTCGGTCGCCTTCCGCTCGGTCGCATCCTCGGTCAGCATCAGCACGCCGCCCTCTGCGGCAGGGGCGATGGTGACGACCAGCATCCGGCCATTGCGGGACTGGAATTCGTAGCTGGCGGCTTGCTGCAGCGCCTGCACGCGGTCGAGCGCCGCCTTGATCGCTCGCACCTGCTCGGCGCTCGCGATCTGCCGCTCGATCAGGAAACGGGCGATGGCGGCGATCGGGGTGCCGGGCAGGGTCAGCGTCTCCGGCATGCCGTAGAGGGCGGCATGCGGCGCGTTGGAGACGGCGAGCTCGAGCTTGTGGTCGAACATCGCGAGCCCGTGGATCATGGTGTTCAGCGCGGCGTCGAGTGTCAGGTTCTGCGAGTGCAGGGCCGTGGCAAGCGCCTTGGACTGCTTGGTCGCGTCGCTCAGCGCCAAGAGGTTGCGATGCAGCGAGTTGGTGATCGCGATATTCGCCGCCACGTAGAGAAAGGCGAAGTAGCCGATATAGTGATAATACGGGTTGTGGGCCTGGATCAGGCCCAGTGCCATCGGCACGCAAAAGGTCAGCAGCTGGACCGTGACGAATTTGGGACGTCCGGCATTGCGCGCGACATAGCCGGAGGCCAGCGCGATCGTCGAGGCGACGGAGGTTATGTGAGCGGCCGGATCATCGGTGTTGGCCAGCGCCACATAGCAGCTGTAGCCGAGCACGGCGCTGAAGACGGTCGCGCCGGCGAAGTACTCGCGATCCC
>JAEXUU010000852.1 GCA_023452965.1 Pseudomonadota bacterium
TCAAGGAAATGCGCGGGCGAATCAAGGAAGACGACAGCGAATTGCCGCAGCCCGACGGTCCGTTCCTCTACTATCAGCGCTACCGGCGCGGCGGCGAGCATCCGTTGATCTGCCGCAAGCCGCGCCAGGGCAAGGGCAAAGCTGCAGGGAATAGCGCCGGCAAGCCCGGCCGTGAGCAGATCATGCTCGATGCGGACAGCCTCGCCGAAGGCAAGGAGTTCTTCGACCTCGGCGATGCCGCGCACAGCCCCGACCATCGACTTCTCGCCTGGAGCCCCGACGAGGCCGGCTCCGAACTCAACCTGATCCGCGTGCGCGACCTTGCGAGTGGGAAGGACCTGCCCGACGAGATCCGCGACACCAGCGGCGAGGTGATCTGGACGCAAGATGCCAGCGCCTTCGTCTAAGTCGCGCTCGATGCCGATCACCGGCCGACGCGTGTGTTGCGCCATCGGCTCGGCACCCCCCAAGGCGACGACGAGTTGCTATACGCGGAAACCGATCCGGGCCTGTTCGTCGACATCGACGAGACGCAGTCGCATCGCTACCTGCTGATCTCGAGCAGCGACCACGAAACCTCCGAGGTTCGCATCGTCGACCTTGCGGCGGTGGACGGCCAGCCTCGGCGCGTCGCCGCGCGCCAGACCGGGCGGCAATATGCGATCGAGCACCATGGCGAAGAACTGCTGATCCTGACCAATGCCGACGGTGCCGAGGACTTCAAGATCGTGCGGGCGCCGCTCGACGATCCCTCGCCGGAGCGCTGGATCGATCTCGTGCCGCACAAGCCCGGCCGGCTGATCCTCAACCACCTGTGCCTGCGGGGCCGCCTGCTGCGCCTGGAGCGCGAGGACGGCCTGCCGCGCCTGGTGATCCGGGACCTCGCCAGCGGGGCCGAGAGCACGATCGCCTTCCCCGAGGAAGCCTATGGCCTCGGCATGGATGCCGGATACGAATTCGACACCGACAAGATCCGCTTCATCTATGCCTCGATGGCGCGCCCGGCCGAGACCTTCGATTTCGACATGAGCTCGGGCACACGCACCTTGCTCAAGCGGCAGGAAGTGCCTTCAGGCCATGATCCGGACGCCTATGTCGTGCGCCGGATCTTCGCCACCGCGAAGGACGGCGCCAAGGTGCCGGTCTCGCTGCTTCACAAGCGCGGCCTCGTGCTCGATGGCTCGGCGCCCTGCCTGCTCTATGGCTACGGTTCCTATGGCTCGGCGATGTCGGCTTCTTTCCGAACCCGCCCCTTGAGCCTCGTCGATCGTGGCTTCGTCTATGCGATCGCCCATATCCGCGGCGGCACCGACAAGGGCTGGCGCTGGTATCTCGACGGCAAGCGCGAGAACAAGCCGAACAGCCTCACCGACTTCCTCGCGGCCGGCGAGATGCTGGCGGCGGAGGGCTATACTTCGCGCGGCCACATCGTGGCGCAAGGCGGCAGCGCCGGCGGCATGCTGATGGGCGCCGTCGCCAATCTCGCGCCCGATCTGTTCTCCGGCATCATTGCCGAAGTGCCCTTCGTCGACGTGCTCAACACCATCCTCGACGAGAGCCTGCCGCTGACGCCGATGGAATGGCCTGAATGGGGCGATCCGATCCGCGACGAGGCGGCGTTTCACTGGATCAAGGCCTATTCACCCTATGACAATGTGCGGGCCCAGGCCTATCCTCCGATCCTCGCCATGGGCGGGCTGACCGATCCGCGTGTCACCTATTGGGAGCCGGCGAAATGGGTGGCGCGCCGGCGCGCGACCATGACCGGCGGCGGGCCGGTTCTGCTGCACACCAATATGGAGGCCGGGCACGCCGGCTCGGCCGGCCGCTTCGACTCGCTGAAGGAAACGGCGCTCGCCTATGCCTTCGCGATCACCGCGGCGAATGGCGGCTGGCAGCGGCAGGCATAGTCTCGCCGGCCTGCCTGCCCTCATTTGGCCAAGCAGGCTGCGATCAGCCGACAGAGCGCCCGGCGGCAATGTCGCCGGGCCCGACGCTCAGCGGGGCCCGGATTCGAGCCGGCTCTTCTCGCTGGCGAGATAGGTCTTGAGCTCGTCCATCGAGCCGAAGACATAATCGCCATCGGGCGTACGCGCCTGGATCGAGCCATCGGCGTAGATGGTGAAATGCGTCTCGCCGACCTGATAGGCGCCGACGACGCCTTCATTGGAAGCGGAAGGCTTGTCCGCCGCGCGGGCGGGCGCCTCGGCTTCCACAGGCGCGGGCTGCTGCGCTTCTGCTTCGGCAGCGTCCTCTTGCGCTTCCGGCTCGGCCGCGATGGCCGGCTCGTCCTCCGCGGACGGCGCCGGCTCGGGCGCCACGTCGGGTATCTCTTCGACGAGCGGAGGAACCTCGCCCGCAGCGGCTGCGGCCGGCTCTTCGAGGGCATCCAGCACGTCGCTGCTGCGCGGCTGGGTCACCGGCGGCCAGGCGCGCGGCGCCATCCAGCTGCTGACCGCATCGAGCGAGCGTTTTGGCGGCTCGACCTCGGGGACCTTCCCGGGCGTCGCGAGCGCGTCGTTCAGTTGCTCGCGCAGCGCGCTGAAGTCGTCGAAATCGTGCGCCGCCTTTTCCTGCTTGGGCTCCTCGGCGGCCCGGTCGACCTGCGGCCACCACATCGGCCCCGGTTCGCGCGCGGGCTCCTTTGCCGTGTCGCCCGGCTTCACCTCGTCTTCCGGCACTTCGGAAGACGGCTCGAACGCCAGCTCCGTCTGGTCCTCCGAGACGGGCTCGGATTCGGATTCGGGCTCTGCGTCAGCCTCGGAGCCATGTTCCACCAGCGTCTCGCGCTGTGCCGACTCTGGCTC
>JAEXUU010000853.1 GCA_023452965.1 Pseudomonadota bacterium
CGGCGCCGCGCGCGGCAGGGCCGAGAGCGGCGCGGTGAGCGTCGACGAGAGCCTGCGCGGGAAGGGCCTCGGCAAGAAGCTGATGCTCGGCCTGATGGGCTGGGCCGCGGCGCAGGGCTGCAGCCTCGCCTATCTCCAGGTCGACCAGAGCAACGGCCTCGCCTTCGAGATGTATCGCCGGCTCGGCTTCCGTACGATCTATGCCTATGAGACGCGGGTGCTGGACCGCTGAGGCGGCCTTCCGGCTCCCGGACCGAAGCTCGCGACCAGCGCCCCGACCACGATCAGCACGCAGGACAGGGCGAGCAGCCAGCTCGCCGCCGCATAGCCGGCGAGCACCAGGATGATCGTGGAGAGCACAGGGGCGGCATAGGAGGCGACGCCGAGCAGGGAGACGTCGCCCTTCTTCATGCCGATGTCCCAGCAGATGAAGGCGAGTCCGGTCGAACCGAGGCCTAGCCCCAGCACCCCGCCCCATTCGACGAGGCTCGGCGTCCACAAGGTCTGCTCGAAGGCGAGATGGCAGGCCAGGGCCGCGGCGGCGCAGCCGAGCATGGTGACGCCGAGGCTCTCCGAGGGAACGCCGGCGAAGCGGCGCGAAACCACTGAATAGCTCGCCCAGACGAAGGCACCGAGCGCCGCCAGCACATGGCCGAGCTGGATGCCGCCACCGCCGGCACCGAGACTGCCGGAGATCAGCACCGCTGTGGCCACGAGGCCGATCAGCGCGCCGGCGAGATGGCGCAGCTTTAGCCCCCCGCCCGGTAGCAGCGCCGCGAACAGAACGATCAGCAGCGGCCAGAGATAATGGATCAGATTGGCCTCGGCCGGCGGCGCCGTCTTGACCGCTGCGTAGTAGAGCGCGGTGTCGCCGAACGGCCCGTAGAGCCCGAGCAGGAAGGAAGCCGGCGTCGGCCGGGCCAGATGCAGCCGCCCCCGCGCGGCCGCGATCGCGAGGATGAACAGGCCGCCGATCACGAAGGTCATGGCGACGAGCTGGAAGGCTGGCAGCCGTCCGCTCATCGCCGTGAACAGCGCCAGCGTCGACCAGAGCAGGATGGCGACGAAGCCGGTCGCGGTGGCGGTGCGGGAGGTCATCGGCGTCGAGCTCGGGAGGACGGCGCCCCGCTTAGCAGAGCGGCCCCGTCCTGCCTATGCCGCCTCGTCACCGAAGCCGGCGACGCGCCGCCGCGAAGACGGCGCGCCGTGGGACATCAGGCCATGTACTGGCCGCCATTGACGGCGAAGGTCGCGCCTGTGGCGAAGGCGCCGTTGTCGGAGGCGAGGAAGACCACTGTCTGCGCGATCTCCTCGGGCTTGCCGAGGCGGCCGACCGGGATGCCGGCGACGACACGTTTCAGCGCCTCCTCGGGCATGGCGGCGACCATGTCGGTGCCGATATAGCCCGGCGTGATCGCGTTCACGGTGATGCCCTTGTTGGCGTTCTCCTGCGCCAGCGCCTTGACGAAGCCGATATCGCCGGCCTTGGCGGCGGAATAGTTGACCTGGCCCATCTGGCCCTTCTGGCCGTTGATCGAGGAGATCACGATGATCCGGCCGAAGCCGCGCCCGCGCATGCCCTCGATCACCGGCCGCGTCATGTTGAACAGCGAGTCGAGATTGGTGCGGATGACGGCCGACCACTGGTCCTTGGTCATCTTGTGGAAGAAGCCGTCCCTGGTGATGCCGGCATTGTTGACGAGGATGTCGACCGGCCCGACCTCGGCCTCGACCTTGGCGATGCCGGCTGCACAGGCGTCGTAGTCGCCGACATCCCATTTGTAGACGGGTATCCCGGTCTCGGCCTTGAACTTGGCGGCAGCCTCGTCATTGCCGGCATAGCTCGCGACGACCGTATGACCGGCCTCCTGCAGCGCCTTGCAGATCGCCGCGCCGATGCCGCGCGTGCCCCCAGTCACCAAAGCAACCCTAGCCATCGTCTGCTCCTCCCTCTGGGCCGGCCCCTCGGCCGCTTTATTGTTGCGAGAGATCGAGACCGGGCTCGTAGGCCCGGTCCACATCCTTGATGACCGCCTGTCCGCAGATCACGCGCCCCGCCTTCTCGTCATAGGTCAGGGTCGGGGGCCCGTAGAGCACCCAGCCACGGCTCAGCGCCTCCGAAACCCGATGACAGAACGAAGCGTCATCGGGCCCGGTCAGGTAGCGGTAGAGCGTGGTCTGCTTGGGCATGGTCGGCGGCTCAGCGCTCCACAGCCAGGGCGACGCCCATGCCGCCGCCGATGCACAGCGTGGCGAGGCCCTTCTTGGCGTCGCGCTTGGCCATCTCGTGCAGCAGCGTCACCAGGACGCGCGCGCCCGAGGCGCCGATCGGATGGCCGATCGCGATGGCGCCGCCATTGACGTTGACGATGTCGGGGTTCCAGCCGAGGTCCTTGTTGACCGCCAGCGCCTGGGCCGCGAAGGCCTCGTTGGCCTCGACGAGGTCGAGATCGCCGATCTTCCAGCCGGCCTTTTCCAGCGCCTTGCGGGTCGCCGGGATCGGCCCGGAGCCCATGATCGCCGGATCGACGCCAGCCGTCGCCCAGGAGGCGATGCGGGCGAGCGGCGTCAGGCCGCGCTTGGCGGCTTCCTTGGCGGTCATCACTACGAGCGCCGCAGCGCCGTCATTGATGCCCGAGGCGTTGCCGGCGGTGACGGTGCCGTCCTTCGAGAAGGCGGGCTTCAGCTTGGCCATCGCCTCGAGCGTCGCGCCATGGCGCGGATACTCGTCGGCATCGACGATTATGTCGCCCTTGCGGGTCGAGACGGTGAAGGGAAGGATCTCGTCCTTGAAGCGGCCGGCCTTCTGGGCGGCCTCGGCCTTGTTCTGCGAGCCGACGGCGAAACGGTCCTGCTCCTCGCGGCTGATCTGCCATTTGGTCGCGACGTTCTCGGCGGTGGTGCCCATATGGTAGCCGTGGAAAGCGTCCCAGAGCCCGTCCTTGATCATCGTGTCGATGAACTTGGTGTCGCCCATCTTGGTGCCGGAGCGCAGATGCTGGGCATGCTGCGACATCGACATCGATTCCTGGCCGCCGGCGACGATGATGTCGGCGTCGCCATTGGCGATCTGCTGCAGGCCGATGGCGACGGCGCGCAGGCCGGAGCCGCAGAGCTGGTTGAGCCCCCAGGCGGTCGCCTCCTGCGGGATGCCCGCGATCATCGCCGCCTGGCGAGCCGGGTTCTGGCCCTGACCGGCGGTCAGGATCTGGCCCATGATCACTTCGTCGACCTCGCCGGCCTCGACCTTGGCGCGCTTCAGCGCCTCCTTGATCGCCGCGGCGCCGAGATCGTGAGCCGGCGTATTGGCGAAGGCGCCGTTGAAGGCGCCGACTGCGGTGCGCGCAGCGCCCACGATCACGATGTCAGTATCAGCCATGGGCTTGTCCTCCGGTTCTCTCGCGCCTCCCGCCTTCCGGCGGTCCGGCAAACTCTCTCCCGCACCTTCGAAGGGCGCGGCGACGCCGTCAAGCCGGCCATGGGGCGAAGCCTATCATCGAGGCAACGGCCGGCCCTGCCGCAACGGCGCTCAAAAAACTTGCAGCAGGGCGCCGACGAGCTATCGTCTGGCGGGGAACCGTTTTCCGGCTCCGTCCCGATCCCGGGGCGGACGGCCGGAGCAAGGCGCGTGGGTATCTATGGCCAGCGACAAAGAAGCGACCGTCATCAAGAAATACGCCAATCGCCGGCTGTACCACACGGGCACAAGTTCCTACGTCACGCTGGAAGATTTGGCCGGCCTGGTGCGCAACGGCGAGGATTTTGTCGTCTACGACGCCAAGAGCGGCGAGGACATCACGCGCTCGGTGCTGGCGCAGATCATCTTCGACGAAGAGAGCAAGGACGGGCAGAACCTGTTGCCGATCACCTTCCTGCGCCAGCTCATCCGCTTCTATGGCGACAGCATGCAGGCCCTCGTGCCGCGCTATCTCGAATTCTCGATGGAGAATCTGACGCAGGACCAGAACAAGATCCGCGAGCAGATGAGCAAGGCCTTCGGCACCGGCGCGATCGATGCGCTCCAGGCCCAGACCCGCGCCAACATGCAGATGTTCACCGAG
>JAEXUU010000879.1 GCA_023452965.1 Pseudomonadota bacterium
GGCGCGCCAAGATGGAAACCCTGCTCGCGCTCGCCAACGGCTTCTCCGTCGCCTTCGAGCCCTCCAAGCTGCTGTTCTGCCTGATCGGCGTCTTCCTCGGCACGGCCGTGGGCGTGCTGCCCGGCATCGGCCCGGCGCTGACGGTCGCCCTGCTGCTGCCGGTGACCTTCAAGCTCGATCCGGCCGGCTCGCTGATCATGTTCGCCGGCATCTACTATGGCGGCATGTATGGCGGCTCGACCACCGCCATCCTGCTCAATGCACCCGGCGAGAGCGCCTCGCTGGCGACAGCGCTGGAAGGCTCCAAAATGGCCAAGGCCGGGCGCGGCGGGCCGGCGCTGGCGACGGCGGCGATCGGCTCCTTCGTCGCCGGGCTGATCGCGACGATCGGCCTCGCCTTCCTGGCGCCCTGGCTGGTCGAGCTCGCGATCAAGTTCGGGCCCTGGGACTATTTCGCCCTGATGATCGTCGCCTTCGTCACGGTCTCGGCGACCTTCGGCGACTCGCCGCTGCGCGGCCTGACGAGCCTGTTCCTCGGCATGCTGCTCGGGCTGATCGGCATCGACAAGCTGACCGGCCAGGCCCGCCTGACCTTCGGCGTGCCGGAACTGCTCAACGGCGTTGAAGTGACGACGCTGGCGGTCGGCCTGTTCGCGGTCGGCGAGGCCTTCTACGTCGCCTCCAAGCGCTGGCGCGAGCCCGAAGAGATCATTCCGATCAAGGGCTCGCTGTGGATGAACAAGCAGGACTGGAAGCGCTCCTGGGCGCCCTGGCTGCGCGGCACCGCCTATGGCTTCCCGATCGGAGCACTGCCGGCGGGCGGCGCCGAGGTGCCGACGTTCCTGTCCTATTCAACCGAGAAGAAGCTCTGCAAATACCCGGAGGAGTTCGGCAAGGGCGCGATCGAAGGCGTCGCCGGGCCGGAAGCCGCCAACAACGCCTCCGCCGCCGGCACCCTCGTGCCGTTGCTGACGCTCGGCCTGCCGACCTCGGCGACGGCGGCGATCATGCTCGCCGGCTTCCAGCAATACGGGCTCAACCCCGGCCCGCTGCTCTTTGCCGAGAAGCCGGACCTGGTCTGGGGCCTGATCGCCTCGCTCTTCATCGCCAACGTCATGCTGGTGATCCTGAACCTGCCGCTGATCGGGCTCTGGGTCCGGCTTCTGGCGGTGCCGCAGCCCTGGCTCTATGCCGGCATCCTGGTCTTCGCGACCATGGGCACGCTCGCGGTCAATCCTTCCCCGGTCGAGCTCGGCATGCTCTTCCTCTTCGGCTATCTCGGCTATCTGATGCGCCGCTACGACTATCCGGTCGCGCCGATGGTGGTCGGGCTGATCCTCGGGCCGATGGCCGAGGCGCAGCTGCGGCGCGCTTTGCAGATCAGTCTCGGCGACCCGATGATCCTGCTCGAGAATCCGGGCTCGGCGACGCTGCTCGGCATCGCCTTCATCGCCCTGGTCGCGCCCTTCGTGATGAAGGGGCTGAACAAGTTCAAGGCGGCCGAGGACTGACGCCAGACGCGCAACCGGCACGTGCAAACGCCGGTTGCGCTCGAACAAATGCGGCGCGACTGTGTTGCGATCTTCACCGGCCCTGCGTGGGCCCGACCGAGGATCGACCATGAGCGACGTAACGCTTTCTCCCACCGCCGCCGCCCCGCCTGCGACCGCCGAGCCCAGCCTGCACCGCGTGATGGGGCCGTGGCTGCTGCTGCTCTTCATCGTCGGCGACATTCTCGGCACCGGCATCTACGCGCTGACCGGGCAGGTCGCCAAACAGGTCGGCGGCGTGGTCTGGCTGCCCTTCCTGATCGCCTTCATCGTCGCGATGATCACGGCGTTCAGCTATCTCGAACTGGTCACCAAATATCCGCGGGCCGCCGGCGCGGCGCTCTATGCGCACAAGGCCTTCGGCGTCCATTTCATCACCTTCATCGTCGCCTTCGCGGTGATGTGCTCGGGCATCACATCGGCCTCGACCGCCTCGCGCGCCTTTGCGGCGAACATGTCGAGCGCCTTCGGTCTCGGCCTCTCGGGCGGAATCGGAATCACCCTGCTCGGCCTCGGCTTCATGGCGGTCGTCGCGGCGGTGAACTTCCGCGGCGTCGGCGAGAGCGTGAAGGCCAATGTCGTGCTGACCTGCGTCGAGCTGACCGGCCTCCTGATCGTGATCTTCGTCGGCTTGTGGGCGATCGCCGCCGGCCAGGGCGATGTCTCGCGGGTGATGCAGTTCAAGCCGGCCGGCGATGGCGGCATGTTCTGGCCGGTGATCGCCGCGACCACCCTCGCCTTCTTCGCGATGGTCGGCTTCGAGGACTCGGTCAACATGGCCGAGGAATGCAAGGAGCCGACACGGATCTTCCCGAAGGTGCTGCTCGCCGGCCTCGTCATCACCGGCGTGATCTATGTGCTGGTCTCGATCTCGGCGATCACGCTGGTCTCGCCCGAACAGCTCGGCGAGGGCGAGACGCCGCTGCTCAAGGTGGTCGCGGCCGGCGCGCCGAACTTCCCGATCTGGATCTTCGGCTTCATCACCATGTTCGCGGTCGCCAACAGCGCGCTGATCAACATGCTGATGGCGAGCCGGCTGGTCTACGGCATGAGCCGCGAGCATGTGCTGCCGCCGGTGCTGGGCAAGGTTCATCCAAGCCGGCGCAGCCCCTATGTCGCGATCGCCTTCACGACGCTGCTCGCCTTCGCGCTGATCACCTTCGTCGGCGAGGTCCCTGCGCTCGGCGGCACCACGGCGCTGCTGCTGCTCTGCGTCTTCACGGTCGTCAACATCGCCGTGCTGATCCTGCGCAAGGACCCGGTCGACCACGACCATTTCCGCACCCCGACGATCCTGCCGGTCGCGGGCGCCCTGTTCTGCGCCTTCTTTGCCGGGCCATGGACCGGTCGCGACCCGGTCCAGTACAAGATCGCCGGCGTGCTGATCGGCATCGGCGTCGTGCTCTGGGTGGTCACCGTGATGGTCAATCGCGCCACGGGCGTGCGCCCGAGCGACCCGACCATGGAGGACATCGGCGGTCACGGGCCGGTGAACTGAAGGCGGCGGCAGAAAAGAAAAAAGCCGCCGGCGCGCGAGCACCGGCGGCTCTCATGCGGCAGTGACGCCGCTCAGAGCTGGTGGCCGCGCTTGCGCATCTCGGCATAGAAGCGGTCATAGAGCAGGTTGCTGGACGCAACGCTCCAGGGCTGCATCACCGTGAAGATCTCATCGATGACCTCAGGCCGGAAGGTGTTGTAGCGCTGGCCGACCGGCGAGTTGAAGAAGGCCGCGACTTCCTTCAGGTCAGGCTCGGTCATCTTGCCGGCGAAAGCGCGCGCCGAGGTGTCGACGATCTCGTTGCGCTTGGCCTCGGCATCGTCCTTGAGGCTGGCAAGGATCTCGTCGATGTCCTTCTTCAGCTCGGGCCGCGTCGTGCCGACGCTCTGGCGCACGCCGGCGACGAATTCGGTGTAGATCGAGTCGAAGGACTGGGCGAGGCCGGAGGAGACGACCACGTCGCGGGCCGCCTTCAGATGCTCGGGGCTCGGCGCCTGCTGCGCCAGCGCCGGCGCGGCAAGCAGCGCCAGCGAAAGGATCGCGCCGGCAAGGCTGTGACGGATCATGCAGGTTTCCCCTTTATCGAATCGCGGCGCCGGCCGCACCCGCCGCATGAGGCGGCAAATCGTGGCCGGACACACTGTTGGCCGCTCTTAGAACATGTCCAGCCAAAGTGGAAACCACTTTTGCTGCGTGCCTTCATTGTCGGGACATTGCCGAGAAAGCGGGCGCCAACGTGGCGAGAATCCGGCTTCAGCCGCGCTTGGCCGCCACGTCCCCGTAGACCTGCACGCCAGCCGGCCCCGCGACGAAGGCGGCCGTCGCCAGGCCGATGAACAGGCCGCTCTCGACCACGCCAGGCACCTCATTCAGCAAGGCCGCAAGCCGCTCGGGATTTGCAATGCTGCCGAGATGCGCATCGAGGATGAAATGACCGCCATCGGTCAGCAGCGTCGATCCATCCGGCCGCTTGCGCAGAACGAGATCGCCGCTCGCACCGGCAGCGGCGATCGCGGCTGCGGTCGCGCGCCGGGTCGCCTCGAGGCCGAAGGGCACAACCTCGATCGGCAGCGGGAAACGGCCGCGCGTCGCGACCTGCTTGCCGGCATCCGCGATCACCACCATGCGCTGCGAGGCGGCGGCGACGATCTTCTCGCGCAGCAGGGCGGCGCCCCCGCCCTTGATCAGCCGCAGGGAGCCGTCGATCTCGTCGGCCCCGTCGATGGTGAGGTCGAGCTCCGGCGTCTCGTCGAGCGTCGACATCGGGATGCCGAGGCCGAGCGCCTGGGCCTGCGTCGCCTCCGAAGTCGCGACGCAGAGTACGTCGAGCCCGGCGGCCACCTTCGCACCGAGGCCGTCGACGAAGTGCTTGGCGGTGGAACCCGTGCCGAGGCCAAGCCGCATGCCCGGCTGCACCAGCGCCAGCGCCGCTTCGGCAGCAGCCTTCTTGAGATCGTCGCTCATGCGCCGAGCCCGCCGACGAGCATGTACTTCATCTCGACGAACTCATCGATGCCGTGCAGCGAGCCTTCACGGCCGAGGCCGGATTCCTTGACGCCGCCGAAAGGCGCAACCTCGGTGCCGAGCATGGCCGAGTTGATGCCGACCATGCCGTATTCCAGCTCTTCGGCAACGCGGAAGGCGCGGCCGAGATCCCTGGTGTAGAAATAGGCGGCGAGGCCGAAGGGTGTGTCGTTGGCGAGCGCTACGACCTCGTCCTCATTCTTGAAGCTGTAGACCGGCGCGACCGGACCGAAGGTCTCCTCGCGCGTCACCAGCATCTTGGTGGTCACACCCGACAGCACGGTCGGCTCGTAGAAGCTGCGGCCCAGCGCATGGCGCTTGCCGCCGGTCACGACCTTGGCCCCGCCCGCCACCGCGTCGGCGACATGGCGCTCGACCTTCTCGACCGCGCGCGCATTGATCAGCGGTCCCTGCACCACGCCGACCTCGACGCCGTTGCCGACCTTCATCCTGGCGACTTCGCCGGCGAACTTCGCCACGAACTCGTCATGGATGCCCTCCTGCACGAAGAGCCGGTTGGTGCAGACGCAGGTCTGGCCCATGTTGCGGAACTTGGCCGCGATCGCGCCCTGAACGGCCGCGTCGACATCGGCATCGTCGAAGACGATGAAGGGCGCGTTGCCGCCGAGCTCGAGCCCGACCTTCTTCACGGTCGAGGCCGCCTGCTGCATCAGGAGCTTGCCGACCGGGGTCGAGCCGGTGAAGCCGATGAAGCGCACCGTCGGATGCGAGGTCATCACGCCACCGATCGCGGCGGCGTCTCCGGTGACGACGTTGATCACGCCCTTGGGGAAGCCGGCGCGCTCAGCGAGCTCGACCAGGGCGAGCGCGGTGAGCGGGGTGTCCGGCGCCGGCTTGACCACGAAGGTGCAGCCTGCGGCAAGGCCGGGCGCACATTTGCGGGTGATCATCGCCGCCGGGAAATTCCAGGGCGTGATCGCGGCGCAGACGACGACCGGCTGCTTCTGCACGATGATGCGCGAATTCGGGAAGGGCGAGGGAATCGTCTCACCATAGATGCGCTTGGCTTCCTCGGCGTAGAACTCGACGAAGGAGGCGGCATAGGCGACCTCGCCGC
>JAEXUU010000880.1 GCA_023452965.1 Pseudomonadota bacterium
AGCACAGCCAGCAGGTCAGGCAGATTGGCCTTGGTGCCGAGCCGGGCCACGTCCCAGTGCTGGTAGCGCCCGCCCGAGAAGCGTTGGGCTGCGGCGGCCGACATGCCGTGCAGCACCGTCTCCTTCAGATTGGCGGCGAGTTCCCCGTCGTTCGTGACCACGGCGCCGCCCTCGCCGCAAGTGACGTTCTTCGTCGCATAGAAGGAGAAGATCGCGGCATCACTGTCCTGGCCCGGCCGGCGCCCGTTGCGCGTGCCTTCGAAGCAGTGCGCGGCGTCCTCGATGATCCTGATCTCCGGCCGCAAGGCTTGGCGCAGGGCGGGGATGTCGACCATCTGGCCATAGAGGTGCACCGGGATCACCGCCCTGGTCCGCGGCGTGACCGCGGCCTTGACCAAGGCGATGTCGATCAGGAGCGTCGAGGGCTCGACGTCCACGAACACCGGTCTTGCTCCGACCTGCTTCACGACATTCGCCGTCGCCACGAACGTCATCGCCGGCACGATCACCTCATCGCCCGGTCCGATTCCGAGGGCGAGGAGGACGGCCACTGCGCCCTGCGTCCAGCTGCTGGTCAGCTTTGCATGGGAAGTCCCGAAAATGGCGCAGAGCTGTTCCTCGACCCGGGAACAACGCTGTCCGCTCGTCAGAAATCCGCTTTCGATAACTTCAGCGACCAGTGTTGCGCTGCTCGCCGGCAATGAATGACGGTAAAACGGCACCCGCATGCCCGCCTCCCGGTCAGAAACTAAATTTTCAAGAACGGTCAAGTATGGCGAACGTAATATCGCCCACCCAGAATAAGTTCACGGAAACTTAGGGCAATCAACGAAATAGCTTTTACGAGTAACGGAAAATACGGATTAGCTATCCATAACGAATTGAAAGGAGAGGTAATCCGTTTTTGCCATGCCCTTCTCTAGTGCGTCCGGTGTTGCTGAGAATGGGTTGGCGGGCTTCCGGCTCCCGGCTCGCCGCAATAGAGATCGCGCAGGGAGGCGGCAATCGTCGTCCAGTCCCCGGTCGCCAGAGCGACACGATAGGCGTTCTCCGACAATTTGCGCCATTGCGCGGGCCCGATCTTTTCCGCGGCGTGCATTGCTTCCGCGACGGATTCGGCGCTGAGACCGGAGATGGCAAGCCCGGCACCGCCCGCTTCGACCTGCCCGAGCAGCCCGGTTCCTTCCGACAGGATGAGCGGCAGGCCCATGAGGCCGGCCTCCATCAGCGCCAGCGGCATATGGTCGAAACGCGACGGCGCCACATAGAAGTCCCACTCGCTTGCCGCCGCGACCTTGTCCTGCCCGAAGCGCGGCCCTTCGATCGTGCACATGTCGGCGACGCCGAGCGCAGCGCACATCTCGGTCAGTTGCTGATGCGTCTGCCCGCTGCCGAACAGCGCGAGCCGACCCTTGCCGCCAGAATGGCGATAGCGTGCGAACCCTGCGATCAGCAGATCGAGGCCCTTGTGTTCGATCGCCAGACGCCCGAAGAACCCGAACGTCGGAAACTGCGGGGACGGATTGCGGCCGGTCGGAGCCTGCGGAATGCCGTCGATGCTGCTCGAATAGACGGCATTGGGCAGGAGCGCGACCTTTGCGCCGGGTACCAGCCAGCGCACGACATCAGCTTCATGCGGCGTCAGGGCGTGCACGAAGCGTGCGGCGTTCAGCGCAAACTGCTCGAGGAGCTTGATGTAGAGCACGGCTCTCGGGCGCTCCAGCTTGCCATCCAGGCTGTAGATGTGGCCGAAGCGGCTATGGGCGGTGACGCCGAAGGGCAGCCGGCGCCGGCGCATCGCGCGCGAGATCGGCAGAAGCAGGGGCTGCCTGACGCCGTGAATGTGATAGAAGGTCGAAGGACCGCTCTCGGCGAGGATCGCCTCCAGCACGTCGCGGTCGAGCCCGATATGGCGCCCGAGGACCTGGCGCCCCCGCAGCGGCAGGATCTCGGCCGGAAGCCCCGAAGGCACCTCCGGCGTTCGCCCCGGAGCTGCGAGGAAGATCAGGCGCGAGCGGTCCCCCGCATGGATCTGTTCCAGCGCGAGTTGCCGCGCGACCTGATGCAGGCCGTTGGCTCCCGAAGGATGGTCGTCGGCCTCGTCGAAGATCAGATGTCTGATGTCGAGTGGCCGACCCCGCAGGCCACGCTCGGAAGTCTCCCCAGCCAAGCTCATTGCCCAACCCACTGCTTGTCCGATCCCGCAATCGGCGCCGCACACACTGAAGAAGCCCACGCAGTTGACGTTAGGTACAATCGTCGACGTTCGCGGGGCGCCGAGATAGTGCGCGGAAGGGGTAGTCAGAGTGGCGAGTGGGTTCGCTGCGGGAATGCTCGCTCGGAACTGGGAAACGCCGACCTGCTATTGGGCGGTCTGGCGCAGACGCGCTCCGATCCATCGTCCCGCTTGTTCAAGCGCCGAAAGGTCGATGCCAGTCGAAACGCCGATGGCTTCGAAATGCGCGACGAGGCGCTCGGTCGCCAGATTGCCCGCGGCACCGGGCGCATAGGGGCAGCCGCCGGTCCCGCCCACCGCGCCGTCGAAAACGCGCAGGCCGAGCCGCCAGGCTGCTTCGACATTGGCGATCGCCAGGCCCGACGTGTCGTGGAAATGCCCGGCGAGCATGGCGGCGGGCGCCCGCATCAAGGCCGCCTCGACCATCGCCTGCGTCCGCGCCGGAGTGCCGCGCCCGAGCGTGTCCGACAGCGCGATCTCGTTGCAGCCGAGCGCGAGCAAGTCGACTGTGACCGCTGCGACCGCCTCCGGCGCGATCTCGCCCTCATAGGGACAGTCGAGCGCGCAGGAGACGTAGCCGCGCACCGGCACGCCGGCCCGCCGGGCCAGCGCCATCACCGGCCGAAAGCGCGCAATGCTCTCGGCGATCGAGCAATTGGTGTTCTTCCGGCAGAAGCTCTCCGACGCCGCGGTGAACACGGCCAGCGCCTGCGCGCCGGCAGCGAGCGCGGCCTCGGCGCCTTTCTCATTGGGGACCAGGGCCGAATAGGTCACACCCGGCCGGCGGGGGGCACCGCGCATCACCGCCTCATGGTCGGCCATCTGCGGCACCCAGCGCGGCGAGACGAACGCCGTCGCCTCGATGCGGGAGAGGCCGGCCTCCGCCAGCCTGCCGATCAGCGCGAGCTTGTCGGTGGTGGCGATCGGCGTCTTCTCGTTCTGCAGCCCGTCGCGCGGGCCGACCTCGACGATGGTGACCCCGCGGTCCGCCATCTCAGGCTCCGAGATAGGCGGAGCGGACGCGCTCGTCGCGCAGCAGCTCGGCGCCGGTGCCTGCGAGCGTGATCGTGCCGGTTTCGATGACATAGGCCCGATCGGCGACGGCGAGCGCCTGATTGGCCATCTGCTCGACCAGGAGGATGGTCATCCCTTCCTCGCGCAGCCGGCGGATAACGGCGAAGACCTCGCGGACGATCAGCGGGGCGAGGCCGAGCGAGGGCTCGTCGAGCAGGAGCAGCTTCGGCCGCGCCATCAGCGCGCGGGCGATCGCCAGCATCTGCTGCTCGCCGCCGGACAGCGTACCGGCGAGCTGGTCCTGCCGCTCGGCGAGCCGCGGGAAGATGCCGAAATAGCGTTCGATATCGGCTTCTATGCCATCCTCGTCTCTGCGGGCATAAGCGCCGAGCACGAGATTGTCGCGCACGCTCTGGTCGCCGAAGACCATGCGCCCCTCCGGCGAGTGGCCGATCCCGAGCCGCACGCATTCATGGCCTTTGATGCCTGCGATGTCGCGCCCTTCGAAGCGGATCGCGCCGCCGGCGACCTTCACCAGCCCTCCGATCGCCCGCATCAGCGTCGACTTGCCGGCGCCGTTGCCGCCGATCAGCGTCACCACCTCGCCTTGCCCGACCCGCAGCGAGATGCCTTTCAGCGCCTCGACCGCGCCGTAGCGGACCTTCAGCCCTTCGATCGCGAGCATGCTCATGCGGCCTCGTCCTCTTCGGCGCCGAGATAGGCGGCGACGACTTTGGGATCCCGGCGGATCGCCTCGGGCCGTCCCTCGGCGATCAGCGCGCCGTAGTCGAGCACCAGCACATGCTGGGAGATGCCCATGACGAGATCCATATGGTGTTCGATCAGCAGCACGGTGACGCCGGCCTGCTGGATGCGGCGGATAACCTCGCCGAGCTCGTGGGTTTCCTGTGGGTTGAGCCCGGCCGCCGGCTCGTCGAGCAGGAGGAGTTTGGGCTGCGAGGCGAGGGCGCGGGCGATCTCGAGCCGCCGCTGCAGGCCATAGGGCAGGCTCTTCGCCGGCTCATGGGCGCGCTCGCCGAGACCGAGATCGGTGAGCAGTGCAAGCGCGTCGGCGCGCGCCTTGGCCTCCGTCCGGCGGCTCGAGGGCAAGCCGAGCAGGGAGGCGGTAAAGCCGGTCTCGATATGCAGATGCGCGCCGAGCAGAACGTTGTCGAGCGCCGAGAGCTCGCCGAACAGCTTCAGGTTCTGGAAGGTCCGGGCGATGCCGAGCCCCGCGACGCGATGCGCCGGCAGGCCGACCGTCTCGCGCCCCTCAAAGCGGATCGAGCCGCCATCGGGCGCGACATGGCCGGAGAGCAGGTTGAGCAGGGTCGTCTTGCCGGCCCCGTTCGGGCCGATCAGCGCATGGACCTTGCCGGCGCTGATCGCGAAGGAGACGTTGCGGACCGGCACGATGCCGCCATAGGCCTTGTAGAGGTCCTTCACGACGAGGAGCTCGCCGCTCGCCGGCGCTGACGAGGTTGCCGCCAGCACGCTGTGGCCGGAGGCTTCGGGCAAGGTCCCGGTCGGCTTCCGCCACCGCGCCGCGAGCCCGGAGACCGCGCCTGCTATGCCGTTCGGCATCAGATAGAGCGAGAACAGCAGGAGCGCGCCGTAGGTGAAGTGCTGCAGCGCTGGCCAGCGCGCCAGCCAGGCATCGAGCAGCGTCAGGATCACTGCGCCGAAGATCGGCCCGTAGAGCGAGCCCGAGCCGCCGAAGATCACCACCACGAGGAGCAGGATCGACAGGTTGAAGGTGATGAAGTCGGAGTTGAAATACTGATTCTGCTGGGCGACCACGGCCCCGGCGAGCGCGCAGGTCACGGCCGAGATCACGAAGGCCAGCGTCTTGGCGCGCACCACCGAGATGCCGACCGACTGCGCCGCAGGTTCGGCCATCTGCACCGCGAGGAAGGCCCGGCCATAGCGGCCGGCGAGCAGCGAGCGCAGCATCAGATGCGTCGCGATGCACAGCGCCCCGACGAACCAGACCCAGTGCAGATTGGTGAAGCTCACCCCGCCGAGCGAGGGCGGGCTGATGCCGTAGAAGCCGGCCTGGCCCTTGAAGATGTCGGTCCACTCCGTGACGATCTTCTCGACGACGATGCCGAAGCCGATCGTCACCATGGCGAGGCTGGGGCCCGAGACGCGCACCGACGGCATCGCGATGACCAGGCCGAAGATCGCCCCGAAGACGCAGGCCAGAACCAGCGACAGCCAGGGGTTGATGCCCCATTCGATATTGGCGATCGCCGCCGTATAGGCGCCGACCGCGAAGAGCCCGGCATGCCCGAGCGATTTCTGCCCGGCATAGCCGACGAGCACGTTGAGGCCTGCCGCGGCGAGATAGTTCACCCCGATCGTGAACAGGATCTGCAGGTAGAAATCGTTGAGTGAGAGATAGGGAACGAGCGCCAGCGCTGCCGCGAGCGCCGCCACCCCGATGGCGTGGCCGAGCGCCGGCATCAGATCTTCTCCACGCTGCGCGCGCCCATCAGCCCGCTCGGGCGGACGACCAGCACGATGATGATCAGCAGGAAGATGGTGATCTCGCGCATCTCGGCGCGCCAGAGCCCGACCAGTGCCTCGACCACGCCGAGCAGGAAGCCGCCGAGCATGCAGCCGCGCGGGCTGGTCAGCCCGCCGACGATCGCAGCCGAGAACGCCTTCAGCGCGACGCCGAGCCCGATGAAGACCGAGGCGGTGGTGATCGGCGCGATCAGGATGCCGGCGAGACCGGCCAGCGCCGAGGAGATCACGAAGGCGAGGATGACGATGGTCTCGACATTGATGCCGACTATCGCGGCCGCCTGCGGATTGAAGGCGACGGCCCGCAGTGCCTTGCCGAAGCGCGTCTTGCGCAGGACGATGTCGAGCCCGACCATGACCGCGACTGCGACGATCGCGATCAGCACCTCCTGCGGGCGGATGCCGGCGCCAGCGATGCGCCAGACATCGCTGCCGAGCGGCGAGGGCACCGCGATCGAGGCCGGGCCCCAGATCGCCAATGCTGTGTTCTGCATGATGATGCCGAAGCCGATCGTGCTCAGCACCCAGTTGAGGCCGCCGGCCCCGACAAAGGGCTTGATCGCGCAATAGTAGAGCGCGACGCCGATGGCGCCGACCACGACGACGCTGGCGATCGTCGCCAGCACATAGGCGGTCATCGTCATCTCGGCCTGGGTGAGATTGCCGAAATGCGGCTTGCCGGCCGCCAGCAGCAGCAGGGAGACGCCGACCAGGCTGCCCGGCACCAGGAAGGCGCCCTGTCCGAAATTGAAGGTCTTGGTCGTGGCGTAGGTGATGTTGAAGCCGAGCGCGATCAATCCGTAGATCGCGCCCAGCGCCAGACCGCTGGCCAGAGCCTGAAGGAATGCCGTCATCGTCTCTCCGCCACGACTCAGGTCGTTTGCGCCATTATCCTGAACAGCCGGCGCGTGGCCGCCACCCGCCAATCCGTGTCCATTCGCACACCGTCATGCTCGCCCTTGTGGCGAGAATCCACGTCTTGAACACCGCATGCGATCAGTGAAGCGAAGACGTGGATGGTCGGGACAAGCCCGACCATGACGGAGGAGGCCTGCTGGAGCGGCTCAGCGCTTCAGATCGGCTGCCGTCAGGCCCTTGACCACGGCGTCGTCGAGCTTGACCACGCGGCCGTCCTTCCACTGCGCGAGGTGGAAGTCGGCGACGCCGAGCGCCTCGTGCTGCTCCTTGCTGAAGGGCTTCTCGTATTTCTTGATGATGCCCTGGACCGCGCCGAGGTTTTCGAGCGCCTGCTGGACCTTCGGCCCTTCGGTGCCGCCGGCCTGCTTGATCGCGGCGGCGATCAGCATCACCGCGTCATAGCCCTGCGCGGCCGAAACGAAGGCCGGCATGTTCGGGTGCTTGGCCATCAGGCGCTTGTGCAGTGCCGCGGCGCGGTCGCTGGCGTCCTCGGTGGTCGACGCCGCGAAGATCGTCTTCTCGGCGAGCTTGGGGCCGGCGATGTTGATCAGCGGCGTGTTGATCGAGCCCCAGGTCGAGAGCAGGCCAGGGTAGTAGTCCATCTTCTCCATGCTCTTCAGCACCTGCGCGGTCGCGTCGGCGAGCGAGCCGGTGATGATCATGTCGGCGCCGGCCGCCTTCAGCTTGGCGAGCTGCGAGGTCATGTCGGTGTCCTTCGGCCCGAACTTCTCGATGCCGACCGGCTTGATGCCATGCAGGGCGAGGATCTCCTGCAAGTCCTTGGTCGCCGCTTGGCCGTAGCCGGTGGTGTCGGCGATGATCGCGACATTCTTGGTCTTCGAGGCCTTGACCGCATAGGCAGCGAGCAGAGCGAGCTGCTCGCGGTCGCCCATCGAGACGCGGAAGATGTAGTTCTGCGGCTCCTTGGCATAGCGGGCGGTGATGTCGGTCGCGGTCGCGACATGCGAGACCACCGGCACCTTTTTCTGCTGCGGGATGTGCAGCCAGGCGAGCGCGTTGCCGGAGTTGGTCGGACCGACCACGGCTGCGACCTTCTCGTTGTCGATCAGCTCGTTCATGTTCTGGATCGACTTCGGCGGCGCGCCGGCATCGTCGCGGACGACGCCGACGACCTTGCGGCCGAGCACGCCGCCTTGGGCGTTCAGATCCTCGATCGCCGCCTGGAAGCCGTAGAGGCCGGAGAGGCCGAGCTCGGCGGCGCCGGAGGCCGACTGGTCGGCGTTGTAGCCGATCTTGATCTCGTTCTGCGCGAAGGCCGGCAGCGAGAGCGCCATGCCGGTCGAAACCAGCAGGGCGCCCAGCGCGCGGCGCGAAATCAGGGTGTTCATCAGCGTTCCTCCGGTTGTCGTCCGCTTTATGCGGTTCTGTGGTGAGAGTTGAAGGGAATAGGGCGCAGGATCAGCCGCCCTTGCGCCGTTCGGCGAGCAGCTCGCGGGCGCGGTCGACGCGGACATCGTGCGTGCGGGCGAGTTCGGCGGCGATAGCCTCGATCTCGGCGCCCTCGGCCCCGGCGACGATGGCGATGTTGCGTGCATGCAGCGCCATGTGGCCGCGCTGGATGCCCTCGGTCGCCAGCGCCCGGAGCGCCGCCATGTTCTGGGCGAGGCCGACCGCGACGGTGACCTCCGCCAGCTCCTGTGCCGACTGGACGCCGAGCAGGCGCAGCGACCATTGCGCCAGCGGATGCGTCTTGGTGGCGCCGCCGACCAGGCCGAGCGCCATCGGCATCTCGATCGAGCCGACGAGATTGCCGTCCTTGTCCTCCTCCCAGGTGGTCAGCGAGGTGTAGCGGCCGCTGCGGGCGGCATAGGCATGGGCGCCGGCCTCGATGGCGCGCCAGTCATTGCCGGTCGCGACAACCACGGGGTCGATGCCGTTCATGATGCCCTTGTTGTGGGTGGTGGCGCGGTAGGGGTCGATCGCCGCGAAGGTGTAGGCGTCGAGCATGCCGTCGATCATGCGCCTGCCGGAGAACTCCTTGGTCGCGAGCGCCGCCTCGGGAATGGTGACGGTAGCCCGCGCCAGCCGGAGATCGGCGAGGTTCGACAGGATGCGCAGCCGCACCGTGCCGCCAGTGATGCGCTCGACGATCGGCGCCACCGTCTCGGCCATGGTGTTGACGGTGTTGGCGCCCATCGCGTCGCGGACATCGACGAGCAGGTGCATCACCACGATCGGTCCGCGCGGCGTCTGCGGGAAGACATGGACCTCGATGCCCTGGCAGCCGCCGCCGAGCGAGACCAGCACCTTGTCCTTGGCGTTGGCGGCGGCGACGATCTCGGCCTGCGCCGCCAGCAGCTTGTGGCGCGCGCCTTCGGGATCGCCGATGCCCAGCAACTGGACCTGCGCCCGCATGATCGGCCGGTCGCTCGAGGTGCGGAAGCCGCCGGTGCCGCGGGCAATGCGTGCCATATAGGAGGCGGCGGCGACGACGGAGGGTTCCTCCACCGCCATCGGGATCAGATAATCCTTGCCGTTGACGGTGAAGTTGGTGGCGACGCCGAG
The DNA here is from genome assembly GCA_023452965.1 of Pseudomonadota bacterium. The sequence continues at coordinate 9,224 of JAEXUU010000880.1, forward strand.
CGGCAATTCGAAGGTGCCGACGACGTTCTCGATCATGCCATTGGCGAGATTGAGCGGCAGCCCGCCGGGCTGGGCGAGCAAGGCGCGGTCGGCATCGGCGAGACCGGCGGCAGCGACGGCCTCGGACAGTCGCTCGGCGCAGCTCAGATTGCGATAATTCTCGATGCGCGAATTCACTGTGCGCGCGGCATCGCCGCGTGCCTGGGCCGTCGTCATGTCGTTTCCTCCCCAGCCGGGGTTTTTGCTGCGCCGCGTTGGAGATCGACGCTTCTTCGATTGACAAGCTCGGACAATCGCGGAAGAGCGGCAAGGCACAATTTCTGCAATGTCCCATTCTCTGTACCAGTCGATTTACTGGTACAGATGCGAGGTCCGATGGACGAGCAGGCCGAAGGCAACCGCACCGGCGCGATCGTCGCGCGCATCGGCCGGATGATCGACGAGGGGCTGCTCCAGCCCGGGCGGCGCATGGCCTCGCTGCGGAGCGCCGCGGGCGAATACGGCGTCTCGAAGAACACCATGGTCGAGGTTTATGACCGGCTCGTCGCCAGCGGCCGGCTCGAGGCGCGGCGCGGCGCCGGCTTCTACGTCCGCGCACCCGGTCACCGTCCCAGCGACGCGCCCCCGCCGCACATGACCGAGGCGATCGACATCGTCTCGCTGCTGCGCGAGCAGCTCTGCCAGGTCCATCCCGTCCGCGTCGGCGACGGGCGCCCGCCATCCTCCTGGATGGAGGACTCCGAACTCGGCCGGCACTTGCGCCTGCGCGGCGGCAAGGACGATCTGCCGGTCAGGCACGGCTATGGCGATCCGGTCGGCTATGGTCCGCTGCGGGCCCAGATCGGGCTGATGCTGGCCGAGCGCTCGATCCAGGCCTCGCCGGCGCAGATCCTGATGACCTTCGGCGTCAACCACGCGCTCGACCTGATCATCCGCCATCTACTACAGCCCGGCGACACCGTGCTGGTCGACAGCCCTGGCTATTACCCGCTCTTCGGCAAGCTGAAGCTCGGGCGCATCGAGATCGCCGGCGTGCGGCGCCTTGCCGACGGGCCGGATCTCGACGATCTCTCAGCCCAGATCGCCCGG
>JAEXUU010000882.1 GCA_023452965.1 Pseudomonadota bacterium
ATAGGTGGCTAAATAGTGTGCTTGCATTGCGGCTTCGGCAGATTGAGCGCTCTTTTCCCAGCTATGCGGCCTTTGCCGAGAAGTCCGGGATTTCGCGTCGGACGTTAGCGCTGCTGCGCAATGGAAAGGGGAATCCAAGCTTCGCGACACTGCTCACCCTGGCGGCTTCGTATGAGGTTTCTGTTTGGAGCCTCCTTGGCATTCGCGACGAAACCGTCAGCAGCGGGGCGCAGTCATACGGCCTCTCGGCCGACGAGATCGATCAGCTCTTGTCCCACGAATATTCGGACGAGCGCTTCGACGACGATCAAGCCCCCCAGCAGTCGCAGCGTTCTGTTTCGAAGGCTGAACCGCCTGACGAATAGATCAGCCCCGGGTGAGAGCGCTGCCCGACCGGTGCTCCGCCATCCGCGATCCGACGACGATGTCGGTATCCATGGGTTGCGGGACGATGCCCGCCAGCCCCGCATTGCCCGCGGGCGCAGCAGATCCTGCAACCAGGCTGGGACTCGTGCCGGGGTTGGGAAAGTCGCCGGGACTGACACAGGCCGCGCTCTGGCTCCCGCTGCATGCCTTCGCCATCAGGCTCGGCGTATTGAGCAATTTCTGATGAGCGGCGCCGACGCCACGCGCCCAGCCCGCCTGCTCACCCGGGCGGGGTGAGCCGTTGTAGTTCGCCGACAGGCAGGCATAGTCCATGCCGCATCTGTCGTAGGCGGTTTTCAGGACCTTCATACCGCCATTGACGTTTTGCTCGTTGATGTCGCGATCGTAGCCGTAGGACCGGCCGGTTCGCTTGGTGAGCTGCATCGGCCCTCTGACGCCGGTATCCGAGCCAGCGCAGGAATTGAACCCGACCGCTTCATGATAGCTGACGGCGAGAGCGAGTTCGGGCGGAACACCCATATTCTGCGCGGATGCGTAGACCATCGAGACGTTGTTCTTCTGCCGATCCATCGCCGTCGCCATGTCGCCACCAGATTGCGAGGTAAATCCGTTCGGACAGAGGGATGCCAGCGACGTATTGTTCTTGAGCATCTCGTCGCCCTGAGGGCAGGTGCTCGCGAATGACACGGTCGCGAGCATTGTCAGTGCGGCGGTCACGAGCGGCCGATGCATCTCACTCTCCGCAGAATTGGAATTGCTTGCCGGACATCGTGAAGGATGTCTGCGATTGTACCGTCACCATCGCCTCGACAACCGTCCGATCCGGGTCGGTGTCGATCTCTTTGGGATCGGGTCGATTGGGACCCTGGGCCTCGATGCAGGTGTTGCGAACGCGCGATCCGCCGAGCGGGTCGGTCCGGCACATTTGATAGTGGCCCGAGAAATTGCGTCCATCGAAGGTCATGGTGCCGGCACCACCGAGAGCACTACAGGCGGCCGGCCGCTGGACATAGGAGCCCGGGCGCAAGTCGCGGATGTCGAGGGCGTATGAGGCAGCGCCCAGGCCGATGCTGAGTGCGAATGCGATGCTCGTCGTCATGGCGAACCTCCGAGGACCTGAGGCCACGGCCCGGCCGCGGAGCGGCGCTGCAGTCAAGGCCGCGCGCAGCGCGCCCGCAGGGTTGCCTTGACCGCAAGGCGACGAGCCGCGGCACAGTGGACACTCAGGTTTGGTTCGGCTCGACGACGATCGCATGATGAACCTCCTCAGGATCGGGGAATGGGCACGCGGAACTGGCACTCGTCCGCGGCTTGGCCCTGGAAGACGATGCCGGCGCGGATCGCCCGGCTCTCGATGTCGTAGGCGGCGAGCGCCGCGTTGCGCACCATGTCGGGTGCGGTGCCGCCCTGGCTGGCCGCATATTCGATGAAGCAGCCTCGGCCGGCATCGGCAACGCGCGACTGCCCGTTCTCGTAGATCGCGAGCCGCATCGGGCAGCTCTTCAGGGTCGCGTGGCTTACGTCCCGGCGCAGGGTCGTGCACGCTGTAACCGTATGCAGCACCGACAGGACGACCACCCGTTCCGGGCTCCGGATCACGACGTGGCTCTCGGCAGCCGGAGCGTTCGCCACCAGGAAGCGCTTGTCGCCTCTGGCCTTGTAGGCGTCATTGTTGCGCCTGAGCTCGTCGGCCCAGAGCGAGGCATAGGGGAGGGCGGCTTCCCCCGGAAGCTGGAGATCGGCATAGACAACCGGCCGCCATTTGCCAGGCTCGGCCGTCGGCGACTGTGCCAGGCCCGGAGGCGACGAGAAAAGAGCGGCGCCGAGCGCCATCGTCGATCGCGCGAGCATGGCCTCCCTCACAATTCGCTATTGCTTAATATATTGAGCCAGCGATTGTCGAGCCGGAATGAAGGGCGGGCCGATAAGGGAAGGGCGCTGGTCTGTCCGAGACCCGATCGAGCCCAATACGATTTTGGCCGAAGGGAACGCCCGGATGGGTGAACAGATCAGTAGCGATCCTGCCAGGGTAACCAGCCGGAGCTCCTGGGCGGGGAGGGCTCGTTCTCGACCCATGGCACCGGCTTGTAGCCCGGCCGGGGATCCTGAACCCGCCAGGCGTTTTGCCAGTAGTAGAAATTGAGCGGAACGCGCGCCAGGACCGCGCCATCAGCGCCGAACAGATCGGAGGCACAGACGACGACGGGGCCGCGATAGGTCCGAACGCGGCCGGTCACGCCGTCCAGGGCCCCCGGCCGACAGGCGAACAGACGAACGCGATGGGCAACGGTGTCGGGGAGGGCAGCGGGTATGGCGATGGTCTTGATGCCCTCTTTCGTGACGAGCGTTCGGATCGGCACCGTTCCCCAGCGCGAGAGCCGCAGCGCTGTATTGGCCTGGTTCCGCGTCGGATAGCCGGTGCGCGCGGTCATGACAGGTGGGAACCGCTCGTAGCCGGAGCCGTATTCCTGTCTGCCGCGGTCGACCTGTTCGGGCGCGAGGTAGGCGCTGGTGGCCGGCGACGAGATCTGCGCATCGTGCGCTGGCTGCGAGGCACAGCCCGCCAGCGTGACGGCTGCAACCGCGATCCCAATTGGCAAAACGTACCGGCACATGATGATCAAATCCGTCACGGTTTATTCGGAGGGCTGGCTTGCTGCCGGAATGTCCACGGCATCTGAAACGAGCTCGCCCAGATGCCGCGATAGGCAGCGCGCGCATCCTTCTCGAGCTGGGCGTAGGTCGGAATCAGCCGGTCCTCGGGGGAGGGGAGGGTGATCGCGTGGCCGAGCTTCAGCATCTCGGCGGCCAGATCCGGAATCTCGCCGGTCGCACACCGCCCGAGCTTCAGGGTCTCGGTCTGCCGGATGGGCGTGCAGGCCACCCAGCGATTGAGGGTGACGTTGACGAGCCAGGCGGTTGCGACGACCCCGCAGGGCCAGGTCTGCTTGCCGAAAGTGGCGGTTTGGTTGGCATCGCAGGCGTCGACGCCATAGAGGCGATAGAGCTGCTTCGTTTCAACGTCGCGAAAGGTCGTGCTCGTCACGACTTCGACGCGCATCGGAACCGTCGCGGTTGTCGACTGCGGCGCGTAGAGATCTGGCAACTGCGGAGCCGCGGGCGCGCTCGTCGGCGCTACTGGTGTTTGCGCGACGGAAGCTCCCGCCGCGAGGAGTAGGGGGGCAAGGCAACCGGTCAGAACGCGAAGCCATCGCCTCATCCAAACTGATCTCCGTTCCGCGCGTTGGCCACTCTTGCCAGTCGCGGGTCGCGCTGATGCCGAACGGGCCAACGCTGCCGGCAGGGCAGGGGCGCAGCGCCGCTGATGACAAGGGGCAGAATGCCAATTCCCACGCCCCTGATGGGCCGAGAACATTGCTTAAAGCATCCGGCCGCGTTAGATCAATATATTAAGCGAGACGGGAAACAGGCCTGCCGGGCAGGAGTGAGACGGAACAGAGGGGACGAGACGAAAGCGTCCCACAATTCCGTCAAACCGCGAGTGGTATCAGATGGATAAGCGTTGGCACCCGCACACCTACAATGAGATGAACCAGCAGGTATTCCGGTCCGGGGGCGCTCCGAACTTCGACGGAATCCTCGGATCTCTGCTGCTGCTCTTTCTGTTCGCCAGCGGCATCGGCATCGCCGCCGACACCATCGAGCGCCGGATACCGGGCCTTGGATATGTCTTCGCTTTCTCCGTATTGGGACTCATCACCTTGGCGCTCCTGCGCCGGGGCGTTCGCCTCATGAAAGCGTTGATCATGGGTTTCAGGGATCGAAATTAGGCGGCGAAGGCAGCGAGCCAACCCGCGTTCGCTTCGCGCGTTACCAGCGCGCCGCGCGACAACCCGCCTTCTCGGCGTCCGCCGGCGTGCAGAACCATCGCTTTCGATCCG
>JAEXUU010000001.1 GCA_023452965.1 Pseudomonadota bacterium
AGCTCATCGCCGGCCCCGTCAGTTCGTCACGACCGGGGTGATCACGTCACCGTCGCGCACGAAAGTGCCAGCGCGGGCGACCACGCTCTCGCCTTCGGCGAGGCCCGAGACGATCTCGGCGCGCCCGTCGCCGATCAGCCCGAGCTCGACCTTCTTGGTCGCGACCTTGCTGTCCTTGACCGCCTGCACGGTCGCGCCGGCGCGCGTATAGGTGATCGCCGAAAGCGGCAGGACCACATTGTTCTTGCGGCCGGTCTCGATGACGCCACGGGCGAAGGAGCCGATCGCCACCGGCGGATTGCCCTTGAGCGCGATGCGCACCCGACCGAGCCGCGACGCCTTGTCGACCTCCGGCGCAATCAGGCGGATCTCGCCTTCCAGCGCCTGTGTCGCCCCGGCCGGCGTCACCGCCACTTTCTGGCCGTGCTTCAGGCTGGGAATCTCGACCTCGGCGACCTCAGCCTCGAGCTCGACGGCACCGTCCGCGATGACCTTGAACAGCGGCTCGGCCGCCGCCATCGTCGCCATCGCCCCGAGACGGGCATTGCGGCGGCTGACGATACCGGCCTTCGGCGTCTTGATCTCGGTGCGCGCCAGCTTGACGTCGATGTCCTTGCCCTGGGCTTTCGCCAAAGCGAGGTCGGCGGTCATGATCGCGAGGTTCTGCTTGGCCGAGTTCAACCGCGCCTGTGCCGCCCGGGCGGCCGTGGCGCGCAGATCATAGGTCTCGACGCTGGCATTGCCGGTATCGCGCAGCGACTTCGTCCGGTCGAAGGCGTTGTTGGCCTGCACCAGATTGGCCTCGGCCTCGACGATCTGCGCCTTGGCCTGGTCGACGCCCGCCTCGGCGCGCTGGATCTGCGCGTCGTTCTGGCTGCGCTGCACGTCGAGCGTGGTGCGAGACAGTCGCGCCAGCACCTGGCCGGCGACGACGCGCTCGCCCTCCTCCGCCAGCAGTTCGGTGATCACGAAGCCATCGATCTCGGGCGCGACCATGATCTCGTCGCGGGCGATCATCGGGCCGGAGACGACGACGCTCTGGACGATCTCGCCGCGCTTGGCCGAGGTGACGGTGATCGCCGGGCCGGCGCTGGGCTGCTGAACGGCGGCGGCAGCCGTTCCCTGTGCCATACCAGCCGTGGGCAGGCCGGCGAGAGCGAGGAACGACAGGGCGACGAGGCTCTTATGGGTGACAGGCATGGGTGCGGCTCTTTGCGCGTTCATGGTTGATCGTCCGCGGCCGGCGGCAGCAGCATCACCGCTGCCAGCCCGCGCATCGCGGCGAAAAGGGTCTCGGCACCGGCGGCGGCGTCGAATTCGGGATCGACGGCACGCCGGCAGAAGAAGCCGTCGGCCATCATGAAGATCGCCTGCAGGAAGCGCGCTTGATCGAGATTGGCAGGCAGCTCGCCATTCTCGCGGGCGACCGCGACTGCCTCAGTCAGCCCCTGCTCGACCGTGCCGTCGATGCCGGCGCACATCTGCGCCATCTGCGGATTGCGGGCAGCCTCCGCCCAGATTTGCAGGGCGATGATCGCCTTCTCGCGCGGCTTGTGCACGAGATGGAAACGACCAAGTTCCTCCAACTGGTCGAGCAAGCCGCCCTTCTGCGGATCGAGCCCGGCAAAATCGGCGGCGATCTCGCTGCGGTCGCGCTCGGCGATGCCCGCGACGATCGCGTCCTTCGAGGGGAAATAGCGATAGAGATTGCCGGGACTCATCCCGGCCTCGAGAGCGACGTCGTTCATCGTCGCGGCATGGAATCCGGAGCGCGCGAAGACCTGCTCCGCCGCATCGAGAATGCGGATATGGCGATCGGAGAGGCCGCGCTCGGCCTGGTGCTGGTCTGCTGCGTGCGACAAGGTTCGGCCAAGCAATGAGAATGAACGTTCATTCTCATTGCCTGAAGCCGGCTCGGCTGTCAATGCGGAATACGGCCACCGGTTGCATTTCTGGTAAATGGGTTCACCAGATTGCATGAAGTATGCACGATGCGGGGCGCCGCCATACCTGCCGAGCCCGACAATCCGCTTGCCGATGGCGGCCCCTGCCCGCATCATCTGTCGCCAGCAGGCATGCCGAGAGTTCCGGGGGCGCAACCGACCGCCGCGATGAACGACCAGTCCTTTCGTTTTCCATACCGGCGCCGGCTTCGCACGCGCCTCGACCGTCTGCCTCCGCCGCGGAAACCTGTGCTGATCGTGTTGCATCAGGAGCATTCCACGGCCGGCCGCGTCGGCCGCCTCCTGGCGGAGCGCGGATATGCGCTGGACATCCGCAAGCCGCGCTTCGGCGACCCGCTGCCCCAGACCATGCAGGAGCATGCCGGAGCGGTGATTTTCGGCGGCCCGATGAGCGCCAACGACCCCGACGATTTCGTCAAGGCCGAGATCGACTGGATCGGGGTCTGCCTCAAGGAACAGGCACCCTTTCTCGGCATTTGCCTGGGAGCCCAGATGCTGACCCGGCATCTCGGCGGCACGGTCTACACCCATCCGCAGGGCCGCGCCGAGGTTGGATACTACCGGCTCGACCAGACCGAAGCTGGCAGGAGCCACGCCGAGGCCGCGGGCTTCGCCTGGCCGGACACCGTCTACCAGTGGCATCGCGAAGGCTTCGACTGCCCGACCGGCGCCGAATGCCTCGCCACTGGCGGCGACTTTCCTGTGCAGGCGATCCGCGCCGGCGAGCAAGCCTATGGCATCCAGTTCCATCCGGAGGTGACGCCGGCGATGATGTGCCGCTGGTCGGTGCGCGGTCATGAGCGCACGCTGATGCCCGGCGCGCAGCTGCGCCAGCAGCATCTCGACGGCTGGTACCAGTACGACCCGGCCGTCCGCAGCTGGCTCGACGCCTTCCTCGATCACTGGCTGAAGCAGCCGGCAACCAGCACAGGCCAGACCGCGTGAGCCGCACCATCCTCGTCCTCGGCGCCGGCATCGTCGGCGTCTCCTGCGCGCTCGCGCTGCAGCAGCGCGGCTTCGCCGTCACCCTGCTCGACCGGCGCGAGCCCGGCCGCGAGACCTCCTATGGCAATGCCGGCGTGATCGGCCGCTCCTCGCTGGTGCCGCTCAACAATCCCGGGCTCTACGCCAAGTTGCCGAGCTATCTCGGCAACCGCCATCCGGCCCTGCATCTCGACTGGCGGCGCGCGCTCACCAGCCCCGGCTGGATGCTACGCTTCCTCTGGGAAGGGCGTGCGTCACAGGCCGCAGCCCGGATCGCGGCCATGGACGGGCTGACCGCGACGGCGGTGACGCGGCACCGCACCCTGATGCAGCAGGCCGGCATCTCCCATCGCCTGCGCGAGACCGGCACGCTCAAGCTCTGGCGCAGCGAGGCTGGCCTCGCGTCGGCCCGCGCCGAGCAGGACCTGCTGAAGGCCCATGGCGTCGAATCCGAGATCCTCGACCGGCAGGGCATCTCGGCGCTCGAACCCTCGCTGAACCCGATCTTTCCGACCGGACTCTTCATTGCGGCGAATGGCTCGGTCGATTCACCGGGTGCCGTCACCGCCGGCTACGCCGCCCTGTTCGTCGCCCGCAGCGGCACCCTCATTCAGGAGGAGGTCGGCTCTCTGCGCCGGGAAGGCGCGCTCTGGCGGGTCCAGACCGCGCAACGCATGTACGAAGCCAGCGACGTCGTGATCGCGCTCGGGCCCTGGAGCGCCGACCTGCTGCGCCCGCTCGGCCTAGATCCGAAGCTCGATGTCGAGCGCGGCTACCATCGCCATTTCGCGGCGGGTGACGGCGCCCGCCTGAGCCGGCCCGTCTACGATGTCGACGCAGCCTATTTCATGACGCCGATGGAGGAAGGCTACCGCGTTACCAGCGGCGTCGATCTCAGCCTCCGCGATGCGCCCGACCAGTTGCGCCAGATCGAGAGCGTCACGCAAAGCGCGCGCGAGGCCTTCCCGCTGGGCTCGGTCCTCGGCAAGACCTGGCGTGGGGCCCGGCCGACCCTGCCGGATTCGCTGCCGATGATCGGCGCCGCGCCCCGGCATCAGGGGCTCTGGCTCGCCTTCGGCAACCAGCATCTCGGCTTCTCGACCGGACCGATGACCGGCGAATTGCTCGCCGCGCTGCTCAATGGCGAGGCGCCGCCGATCGACCCGAAGCCCTACGCACCGGGGCGGTACATCCGCTAAAGCCCCCGATCATCGGAAGAGGCGCGGGTACAGCGCCAACGAAAAACGCCAGCCCGGAGGCTGGCGTCGATCGAGACCTGCAAGCGCAGGCCCTCGCGTCGGATGGCCGCGCCAGTGGCGTTCGCGCCGTCTCAGACCTGGCGGGCCACCATCATCTTCTTGACTTCGGCGATCGCCTTGGCCGGGTTGAGGCCCTTGGGGCAGGCATTGGCGCAGTTCATGATGGTGTGGCAGCGATAGAGCCGGAACGGGTCCTCGAGATCGTCGAGGCGCTCGCCAGTGGCCTCGTCGCGCGAGTCGATCAGCCAGCGATAGGCCTGCAGCAGCGCGGCCGGGCCGAGATAGCGGTCGCCATTCCACCAGTAGCTCGGGCAGGAGGTCGAGCAGCAGGCGCAGAGGATGCACTCATAGAGCCCGTCGAGCTTCTCGCGGTCGTCCTTGGCTTGCGACCATTCCTTCTCCGGCGCCGGCGTCGTCGTCTTGAGCCAGGGCTCGATCGAGGCGTGCTGGGCGTAGAAGCGGGTGAGGTCGGGGACGAGGTCCTTGACCACCGGCATGTGCGGCAGCGGGTAGATCGCAACCTTGCCCTTCGACCCGCACTCGTCGATGCCGGTGGTGCAGGCGAGCCCGTTCTTGCCGTCCATGTTCATGGCGCAGGAACCGCAGATGCCCTCGCGGCAGGAGCGCCGGAAGGTCAGCGTCGGGTCGACCTTGTTCTTGATCCAGATCAGGGCGTCGAGGACCATCGGCCCGCAATCCTCGCGGTCGACGTAATAGGTGTCGGTCCGCGGATTGGCGGTATCGTCGGGATTCCAACGATAGACCTTGAACTCGGTGACCTTCTTGGCGCCGGCCGGCTTCGGCCAGGCCTTGCCCTCGGTCAGGCGGGAGTTCTGAGGAAGATTGAATTCGGCCATCGTTCAGATCGTCCTCAATACACCCGCGCCTTGGGCTTGATGTACTCGATGTCGTTCGAGAGCGTGTAGGTGTGCACCGGACGGTCGTCGAGCGTGACGGTGCGCTTCTCGTCGTCGATCCAGGCGAGCGTGTGCTTCATCCAGTCCTTGTCGTCGCGGTTCGGATAATCCTCGCGTGCATGGGCGCCGCGGCTTTCCGGACGGTTCAGGGCCGAATCCATGGTCACCACGGCCTGGGTGATCAGGTTCTCGAACTCCAGCGTCTCGATCAGGTCCGAGTTCCAGATCAGCGAGCGGTCGGTCACGGCGATGTCGGTGATGCCGCCCCAGACCTCGTGGATCAGCTTGTGGCCCTCTTCCAGCGTCTCGCCGGTGCGGTAGACTGCGCAGTTGTTCTGCATGGTCCGCTGCATGCGGTCGCGCAGATCGGCGGTCGAGGTCCCGCCCTTGGCGTTGCGGTACTTGTCGAGGCGCGACAGCGAGAGGTCGGCCGAGTTCTTCTGCAGCTCCGGCTGCTTCTCGCCGGCCTTGACCGTCTCGGCGCCGCGCAGCCCGGCCGCGCGGCCGAAGACGACGAGGTCGATCAGCGAGTTCGAGCCGAGGCGGTTGGCGCCGTGGACGGAGACGCAGGCCGCCTCGCCAATCGCCATCAGGCCCGGCACCACCGCATCGGGATCGCCGCCGACCTTGGTCAAGACCTCGCCGTGGAAGTTCGTCGGGATGCCGCCCATGTTGTAGTGCACCGTCGGCAGCACCGGGATCGGCTCGCGAGTGACGTCGACGCCGGCGAAGATCTTGGCGCTTTCCGAGATGCCGGGCAGGCGCTCGTGCAGGATCTTCGGGTCGAGATGGTCGAGATGCAGGTAGATGTGGTCCTTGTTCTTGCCGACGCCGCGCCCGCCACGGATCTCCATGGTCATCGAGCGTGAGACGACGTCGCGCGAGGCGAGGTCCTTGGCCGAGGGGGCATAGCGC
>JAEXUU010000088.1 GCA_023452965.1 Pseudomonadota bacterium
CGCGCGAGCATAACGCGCGGGACGACGACGATCTGCGCCTGTCGGCCGAGGACCGCCCCTATCGTGGAGGAAGGAACCCCGTGGCACCGCGCCAGCAACCGCGCCGTCAGAAGACTGAAGGACGCGGTGGCCGCAAGCAGCGCCGCAAGGGTCGCTCTTTCTTCGGCCGGATCTTCTACTGGGGCCTCGTCCTCGGGCTCTGGGCGGTGCTCGGCGTCGGCGGGGTCGTCGCCTATCACGCCGCGCAATTGCCGCCGATCGACCAGCTCACCGTGCCGCAGCGGCCGCCGAACCTCGCGCTCCTGGCGGCCGACGGCTCGCTGCTCGCCAATCGCGGCGAGACCGGCGGGCGCACGATCACGCTCGGCGAGGTTCCGCCCTATCTGCCGAAAGCCTTCGTCGCCATCGAGGACCGGCGCTTCTACGAACATTTCGGCATCGACCCGATCGGCCTTACCCGCGCCGTCGTCAACAATGTGACGAAGCGCGGCGGTGTCCAGGGCGGCTCGACCCTGACGCAGCAGCTCGCCAAGAATCTGTTCCTGACCCAGGAACGCACCGCCGCCCGCAAGATCCAGGAGGCGATCCTGTCGCTCTGGCTGGAGCGGACCTACACCAAGGACCAGATCCTCGAGCTCTATCTCAACCGGGTCTATTTCGGCTCAGGCGCCTATGGCGTCGAGGCCGCGGCCCAGCGCTATTTCAACAAATCGGCCCGCTCGGTGACGATCGCCGAGGCGGCGATGCTCGCAGGCCTCGTCCAGGCGCCGTCGCGGCTAGCGCCGAACCGCAATCCGGAAGCGGCGGAGAAGCGGGCGCAGCTCGTCATCGCCGCAATGGCCGATCAGGGCCTGATCACGCCGGCCTCGGCCAAGAGCGCGCTGGTCGCGCCGGCGGAAGCCGCCGAGCGCACCGGCGCCGGCTCGGTCAACTACGCCGCCGACTACGTCATGGACGTGCTCGACGATTTCATCGGCGCGATCGAGGGCGACGTCACCGTCCTGACCACGATCGACACCAAGCTGCAGGCCAGCGCCGAGACCATGCTGGTCGAGGCCCTGAACGCCCAGGGCGCCAAGCAGGGCGTCGGCCAGGGTGCCATCGTCTCGATGGCACCGGACGGGGCATTGCGCGCCCTGATCGGCGGGCGCGACTACACCAAGAGCCAGTTCAACCGGGCGACGGCGGCGCGGCGCCAGCCGGGCTCGGCCTTCAAGCCCTTCGTCTATCTCGCGGCGCTGGAAAACGGGCTGACGCCCGATGCGATCCGCGACGACTCGCCGGTCTCGATCCGGGGCTGGCAGCCGGAGAACAACAGCCGCACCTATCGCGGCCCGGTGACGCTGCAGACCGCCTTCGCGCTCTCGCTCAACACCGTGGTGGTCAAGCTCAACCAGGAGATCGGCCCGAAGGAAGCGGTCCGCGTGGCGCAGCGCCTCGGCATCAATTCGGCGCTGCAGGCCAATCCCTCGCTCGCGCTCGGCACCTCCGAGGTCACGCCGATCGAGCTGACCAGCGCCTATGCGAGCTTCGCCAATGGCGGCAAGGGCGTGCTGCCCTATGTCATCCGCGAGGTGAAGTCGCTCTCCGGCAAGGTGCTCTATGCCCGCAAGGGCAGCGGCTTCGGTGAGGTCGTCAAGCCGCAGATCCTGTCGATGATGAACGCCATGTTCAACGAGACCATGGTGCGCGGCACCGGCAGCAAGGCCAATATCCCGGGCTGGGAGATGGGCGGCAAGTCGGGCACGACGCAGGATTTCCGCGATGCCTGGTTCGTCGGCTTCAGCTCCCGGCTGGTGACCGCGGTCTGGCTCGGAAACGACGACAACAGCACGATGAAACGGGTCTATGGCAGCGGCCTGCCGGCGGAGATCTGGAGCAAGTTCATGAAGGCCGCCCATGCCGGCCAGCAGCCGGCGCCGCTGCCGGGCGGGCTCTGGCACAGCGGGCCGAAGTCGATCTTCGAGCCGGGCGAGCCGGTCGCCGGCATCGCGCCGCGGCCGCAGGGCGCGGTCGAGGGCGACCGAGCCTGGACCCCGCCGCCGCCGCAGGAGAAGAACTTCCTGGAGCGCCTGTTCGGCGGGTAGCGCGCCTCACGTCCCGCGCGGCTTGGCGCGCGTCGTCGGCGGCGCCGCGGCGGGATCGTCCGGCCAGGGATGGCGCGGATAGCGGCCCTTCATCTCGGCCTTCACCGCGGCCCATGAGCCGCGCCAGAAGCCCGGCAGGTCGCGCGTCACCTGGATCGGGCGATGCGCCGGCGAAAGCAGCTCCAGCACCAGCGGCACGCGCCCGCCGGCCAGCGCCGGGTGCTTGGCCAGCCCGAACAGCTCCTGTACCCGGACCGAGATGGTCGGGCCGGCTTCCGCGCCATAATCGACGGCGAGCTGCGAGCCGGTCGGCGCGGCAAAATGCGTCGGTGCCTCGGCATCGAGCCGGCGCTTCAGATCCCAGGGCAGAAGCTCGGCCAGCGCGTCATCGAGATCGCCCGGCGTGATCGCGGCGAGCGAATTGCGGCCGACGATGTGCGGCGCGAGCCAGTCCGCCGCGCGCTCGGCCAGCCCGGCATCGGAAAGGTCGGGCCAGCCACTGCCCGGCCCCTCGGCCGTGCGCAGGAAGGCAACACGCTCACGCAATTGCGCCTGCGCCTTGCTCCAGGGCAGGGCGTCGATGCCGAGGGCGGCGATGCCCTTCGCCAGGACGACGGCATTCTCATCGCTCGCCTCGACCGGCAAAGGACGCTCGGCCAGGACCAGCGCGCCGAAGCGCCGGCTGGCGCGCGCGCGCAATGCCTTGGCGGTGCGGTCGAACGAGGTCTCGGCCTGTTCCGACAGGCGGGTGCGGATCAGGCCGGAGGCGGCGAGTTCGGCGATCTCCGCCTCGTCGATGGCGGCGGCGCTGAGGATGCGGGCCTGGGCGGCGCTGCCGGTCATCTCGCCGACGACCAGATAGGGCTCGCGCGCCAGGCGCTGGCCGGGCTCCAGCGCGG
>JAEXUU010000136.1 GCA_023452965.1 Pseudomonadota bacterium
CGGCGGCCCCGGCCAGACCGTGCTCAACCTCAATGGCGGCCTCGCTGTCGCGGCCACGAGCCGAAACACCTTCACCACGCTCGCGACCGGTGGTGCGGCAGGTGGCTTTGCCGGAGTCGCCGGCATGGTCAGCTTCGTCGATGTCGACAACGAGACGCGCGCGGGGCTCTACGGCGCGCGGGTTACGACCCGGCCGGGTGCGATGCAGACCGTCGGCAGCGTCACCAGTGCGGCCGGTATCAGCGTCACCGCTCTCGAGACGACGAACATCACGCCGAAAACCGCCGCGGGAGCGAATGGCAGCTTCGGCGCCGGCGCAGCCGCCAACATTGCGAGCCTCGACAGCAGCGTCCAGGCCGACATCCAGGGCTCGACCCTGGTTGCGCCCGGCACGGTCTCGGCCTCCGCCACCTCCGAACGCACGGTCAGCGCCGAAACGATCACCTATGGCATCGGCGGCTCGGCCGGTATCGGCGCTTCGGTCGCGCTGATCTCGGTCGGCACCGGGACGCCGTCCGCGGCGCAAGGCGAGCTCACTTCGGGCGGGGGTGGCACGCTCTCCCGCATCGGCCAGCTCACCGCCGGGAACAACGATCTTGTCCTGAGCGCTGCCGGGCTCGCCAGCTATCGCAGCTATCGAGGCGCCGCTGGTGCAGCCATGAGCGAGAGCGCCCTGCGCGACGCCGCTCAGACCGATTACAATGAGCTGCTGGCCAATGGCACGGTTTCCGGCGGTACTCTGACCTTGAGCAATGCCGGGGTCGTCGCGCTGCGCAGCGCCGCGGCGAGCGCGCTCGGCATCCCAGACCCGGACGCAGACCAGGTGCGCGGCTGGGCGGCTGCCCGCTATGCAGCGCTGCAGGGTGGAGCGGTCGGCTATCTGCTCAGCGATGCTGGCGTCAGCGCCTATCGGACACGCGTCACCGCGACGACGCCGGATGCGAGCGACGACCAGATCCGCAGCGCCGCCAACGACGCCTATGCCCGCCTGCTCGCCAACGGCACCGTCAGCGGCGGCGTCCTGACGCTGTCCACCGCCGGCATCGACGCCTATCGGGCCGAAGCAAATGCCGACCTCGGCCGCACGGCGACCGATGCCGAGGTGCGCAACTACGCGGCCCAGCAATACGGCTTCTTCACGGCCAATCGCAGCCGCATCGCTGCGCCGACCGCGCAGAGCGCCGCCGCACTGCTCGAAAGCGCCGGCTCGGCTACCAGCGCCAGCGTGAGCGGCGGCAGCATCACCAGCGGCGCCGTCGCCGTCTCGGCCCTGTCGAAGACCACGACCAGCAACATCGCCAGCGGCGTCGGCGCCGGCGGCGCAGCGGGTGTCGGTGCGGCGACCGCCTATACGGATGTCGGCGACAAGGTCTCGGCGCGTCTCGACCAGATCAGCGTGACCACCGGCTCCATCGCCGTGACGGCCAGCTCGACTGACGGGACCGGCTCGGCCGCCCGGATCGAAGCGCGTGCCGGAGCGGGCGGGCTTGCCGCGGCGGCCGGCGCCGCCGTCGCGAAGGGGACGCTCAAGAACGAGGTCAAGGCGACGCTCGGCGGAACGCTGACGGTAACCGGGGCGACCAGCGTCAATGCGAGCAACAGCCAGACCGGTCGGTCGGACGCCTTCGGCGCCACCGTGGCGGGCGGCCTGGCGCTCGGCATCTCGCTCGCGTCGAGCGAGGCCAAGAGCGATGTGGAGGCGAGGTATGCCGGTGGTTCGAACCTGACCGGGACCGGCCTGACCATCGGCGCACTGAGCACGGGCGCGGCCCATGCCGCTGCCGTCGCCGGCGCCGGCGGCCTGCTCGCCGCCGGTTCGGGCGCCGAGGCCAAGGCGAGCGACACCACCAAGGTCACTGCCGTGATCGGCGCCGGAGCGCGGGCGAATGTCGGCACCGGCACGATCACCGTGTCGGCGACCGCTTCACCCGATGCGAAGGCCGCAGCCTTCGGTGTTGCGGTGGCGGGTGGTCTCGCCGTCGGCGCCGCCGTCGCGGAGGCAACGGTCGGCGCGACGGTCAGGTCCGAGATCGAGCGCAATGCCAGCCTGATCGCCAACCAGTTCACCGCAGGCCTGCTCTCGGTCACCGCGACCGGCTCGGTGTTCGGCACCGCTGCCGGCGATGCCGTCAGGCTGGCGGATTCGACCTCCGGCTTCGCGCGCGGCGGCTACTCGGCTGCGGCCTCCGCGGTCGCCGGCTCGGGCGCCTACTATGTCAGCGCCGTCGGCACCGATGCGAAGGCGCGCAACACCACATCCGTGACCGCCTCGATCGGCGATTACATCGGCCTGTCGTCCGGCTCCGTCACCATCAGCGCGACGAACACCACGCTCCAGGCGGCCAAGGCGACCGGCATCACCGTCGCTGGAACCGCGGCGATCGGCAGGATCAATGCCCAGGCCGATGCCGTGACGACGACGACGGCCTCGTTCGGCGCCTCCTCCACCATGGCCGGGAGTGGCATCGGCCGCTTCACCCTGACGGCGACCGGAGAAGACACGCAGATCGCGCGTGCCGAGGCCGGCAGCGGCGGCCTCTATGCCGGCTCCGGCGCCGAAGGCTCGACCTCCAATACCTCGGACGTGACCGCCTCGCTCGGCGCCAACGCGGTGATCGTGACCGGGCTCGCGACGATCGGCGCCAGCCATTCGACACGCTATGCGGCGCTCGTCGACAGCCTTCAGGCCGCCGCCCTGGGCGCCAGCGCAGCGCTCGCCAAGAACAATGCCAATGTCGATGTACTCACCGAACTCGGTGCCGGCGCGCGGATCACTGCCGCTGGTCCGGGCACGAATGGCTGCTACCTGACGAGCTGCCTGCAGGCAATCTCGCTGACAAGCCGAAACGCCTTCACCCAGCTCGAGCTGGGCGATTCCGTGCGCGCAGCCGCCGGCGGCGGCATCAACGGCGCCGGCGCCACCTCACGGACCGGGATCGACGGCACCTCCAAGGTGGAGCTCAAGGACGGCGTCGTCCTGATCGGCGGCACGAGCCCGACCGCTGCCCCCGGCTCGATCCTGGCCCAGGCCTGGAGCGAGCTTTTCGGCGACGACACCGCCACCCTGACCACCGGCGGCCTGCTGCAGGGCGCGGGGGTGTCGGCGCGCTATCGCGCCGGCTCCGCCCAAAATCCGCTCACGAACACCGTGAAGCTCGGCAACAACGTTGTCCTCACCTCCTTCGGCG
>JAEXUU010000162.1 GCA_023452965.1 Pseudomonadota bacterium
CGGCGGGGCCGCGCCCGGAACGACGCGCTTACGGATGAACCCTTACTTCTTCACCAGACTGCACTTGCTCTCCGAGAGCGGCGCGATGATCTCGGCCGCCGGAATCTTGCGGACGACCTTGAAGTAATCCCACGGCGCCTTCGAATCGGTGGGCTTCTTCACCTCGACCAGCAGCATATCGTTCATCAGGCGGCCGTCCTCGCGAACCTTCGCGCCGCGCGCGTAGAAGTCCTCGACCGGCAGTTCCTTCATCTTCGCCGCGACCGCAGGGCCCGCTGCCGTACCGGCCGCCTTCACGGCCTTGAGGTAGTGCGACACCGAGGAATAGACGCTGGCCTGGATCATGCCCGGCATCTTCCTGGTCCGCGCCATGTAGCGGTCGGCAAAGTCGCGGCTCGGCTTGTCGGCGTCATGATAATAGGCGGTGGTGGTGATCAGCCCCTTGGCCTTGTCGAGGCCGAGACCGTGGATGTCGCTGAGCACCACGACCATGGCTGCGAGCTTCTGGCCGCCATCGACCAGCCCGAACTCACCGGCCTGCTTGATCGAGTTGATCGTGTCGGTGCCGGCATTGGCGAAGGCGACTATCTTGGCCTTGGAGGCCTGCGCCTGCAGCAGGAAGGAGGAGAAGTCCGGCGTCGAGAGCGGGGCGCGCACCGTGCCCAGCGTCTTGCCGCCATTCGCCGCGACGATCTTCTCGATATCGGCGGTGAGCTGATGGCCGAAGGCGTAATCGGCGGCGATGATGTACCAGCTGTCGCCCCCTTCACGCAGGATCGAGAGCGCGGTGCCCTTGGCCGAGGTCGCAGTGTCGAAGGTCCACATGAAGCCGGTGGCAGAGCAGGCCTCAATGAAGAGGCGTGTCGTCGCCGGTCCGTTGTAGAGCGTGACCTTCTGCTTCTCCTTGGCGATGCCGGCGACTGCGAGCGCGACCGCCGAATTGGTCAGGTCGGCGATCGCGGTGACGCCGTCGACATCGTACCAGCGCCGTGCAAGCCCAGCGGCGATGTCCGGCTTGTTCTGATGGTCGGCCGCGACGATCTCGATCGGCTTGCCGAGCACCGAGCCGCCGAAATCCTCGATCGCGAGCTTCGCCGCCTCGACCGAGCCGAGCCCGCCGAACTCGGCATAGTTTCCGGACTGATCGTTGAGAATGCCGATCTTGACCGCGTCCTGTGCCCGCGCGGTCGACGCGGCCGCCAGCAGCGCAGCCGCCACAAGGCAAGCAACCCGTTTCATGCTGTCCTCCCGTCTCCGGCCGGCCAGCCGGCGATGGCTGGTCGCCACCGCTCTCGACCAGAGCCGGTCCGTGTCTCGGCCTTCATGGGCCTCTGCCGAGTTCAGTTTCCGGAAGGAGATGTGTCAATTGCGGCAGCGGAGCGCGAAACCGTGCCCGCGCTGGTGCAAATCCGCACAACCCAGGCCTGTCGGCCTGCGGCGGGACCTACCGCTTGCGGACGAACTCCGTACGCAGCACGAGCCCCTTGATGCCCTCATAGCGGCAGTCGATCTCCTCGGGGTTGTCCGTCAGCCGGATCGTCCGGATCACAGTCCCCTGCTTCAGGGTCTGGTTGGCGCCCTTGACCTTCAGGTCCTTGATCAGCGTCACCGAATCCCCGTCGGCGAGGATATTGCCGGAGGCGTCGCGGACCTCCAGTCCAGCCGCCGCAGCAGCCGCCACCTCCGAAGCCGGGCGCCACTCGCCGGTCGCTTCGTCATAGACGTAATCGTCGTCCGCCATCGTTCCACTCCATTGAAAAAGCCGCGCGGCGAGCACCGCGCGGCTTGTGAACTCGAAACCTGCTTTGCGGCTCTCAGCCCGCCAGCGCCTTCTCGATCGCCGACGTCACACTATCGATCGGCTGCATGCCGTCGATCGCGGTGAGCTGGCCGCGCTTCTCGTAATAGGGCGCGACCACCGCGGTATCGCGGTTATAGGCCTGCAACCGGGTCTTGAAGACCTCCGGATCGTCGTCCTTGCGCACCGGCTGGCCGGCGGCCTTGGCGTCCTCGGCGCGCCGCACGATACGGTCGACGAGCTTGCTCTGGTCGACCTTGAGCTCCAGCACCTTGTCGAGCTTCAGCCCCTTCGAGGCCAGCATCTCATCGAGCGCCTCGGCCTGGGCCAGCGTCCGCGGAAAGCCGTCGAGGATGAAGCCCTTCTTGGCGTCCTGCTCCTCGATCCGGTCGGCCACGATGCCGATGACGATCTCGTCCGAGACCAGTCCGCCGGCATCCATCACCGCCTTGGCCTTCACGCCGACCGGCGTGCCGGCCGCGACGGCCGCGCGCAGCATGTCGCCCGTCGAGAGCTGCGGAATGCCGTGCTTCTCGACGATGCGTACCGCCTGAGTGCCCTTCCCCGCCCCCGGCGGCCCCAGGAAGATCAGTCTCATCAGCGCTTTGCCCCCCGCAGCTTCGCCTTCTTGACCAGCCCCTCATACTGATGGGCCAGCAGATGCCCGTGGACCTGCGCCACGGTATCCATCGTCGTGGTCACCACGATGAGCAGCGAGGTGCCGCCCAACAGGATGATCGGAATCTGGGCATAGGAGATCATCATCTCCGGGATCAAGCAGACGATAGTCAAATAGCCGGCGCCGAGCACGGTGATGCGGGTCAGCACGCGGTCGATATGCTCGGCGGTGCGCTCGCCCGGCCGGATGCCCGGCATGAAGCCGCCATGCTTCTTGAGGTTGTCCGCCGTCTCGACCGGATTGAACACGATCGCGGTGTAGAAGAAGCAGAAGAAGATGATCAGCGCCGCATAGAGGATCATGAACAGCGGCCGGCCATGGGCGAGATAGGT
>JAEXUU010000164.1 GCA_023452965.1 Pseudomonadota bacterium
GCCAGGTGTTGGCCATGTGCCGGCCTTCGGGGACGAGTTCGTCGCCCCAGACGAATTCGCTGCCTTCGCGCCCGCCCCAGGCCGCGAACTCCCACTCCGCCTCGGTCGGCAGCGACTTGCCGGCCCAGGCGGCATAGGCCTCGGCGTCGCGGTAGGCGACGTGGACGACAGGGTGATCGTCGAGCCCCTTGATCGAGGAGCCCGCGCCATAGGGCTTGCGCCAGGTCGCCCCGAACTTGAAGGTCCACCATTGCGACCAGTCGCGCAGGTCGACCGGGTGCGTCGGCGGGTTGAACATCAGCGATCCCGCCCGCAGCATATGCGGCAAGGCCCCCGGATAATCCTTCGGGTCCGGCGCGATCTCGGCGAAGGTCACATGTCCGGTCGCCTCGACGAAGGCACGAAACTGCGCGTTGGTGACAGGGATCTCGTCGATCCAAAACGCATCGACGCTGACCCGGTGGCTCGGCGCCTCCTCGGCATAGTGCACGTCGGAGCCCATGCGGAAGGTGCCGCCCTCAACCCGTCGCATGCCATTGGTGAGAACCGGCTTATCGAGCATTTTCGGCCCCTGCCCTAGCGGCTTTCCGGAAAGACCGTCTTCCAGTCCTTCTTCATGTCGACGACCGTCCAGCCCTTGGCCGCGGCCTCGTCGAGCGCCTTGTCGAGCTTGCCGATCCGGGAGGTCCGGTCATAGGCCCATTCGCGCTCGGCGTCGGTATGATGGACGATCAGTGCCAGCCGCGCACCATTTCCTCCCGCCGTGTATTGCAGCATCTGGAGATCGCCGTCGGAGTTGCCTAAGGCGAGGATCGGGCGGCGGCCGATGAAACGGTTGATGCCGACCGGCTGGCCCGGCCCGTCATCGATAAACTCGACCTTTCGGTCCTTGACCAACTCCGGCTTGCCATTGGCTCCGATCCGGAACTTGACGGCGCCCGACGAGCCGACGACCTGCTCGGGCGGGATGCCATAGGCCTTTTCGGCGAAGACCCGCATGAACTCGACCCCGCCGCCGGAGACGATGAAGGTCTTGCAGCCATTGGCGCGCAGATAGGCGAGCAGCTCGAGCTGCGGCTGGTAAACCAGTTCGTCGTAGCGCCGCTGCTTGGTCGGATGGCGGGCCGAACTCAGCCAGTTGGCGACCGAAGCCTCGAAGGCTTCGGTGGTCATGCCGGAATGGGGCAGGGCCACGACCTGAAGCAGCCCCTTGTTCCCGTCGGCCGCCAGCGCCTTGAGATCGCGCGCGAGCACGGAACGATAAGGCTCCTTGCCTTTCAGCTCGGGCTTCTCCGCCACTTGCCGCTTGATCTCGTCGAACGCGAAAAGCAGCTGGAAATAGGCTGGCTGCTCCGCCCAGAGCGTCCCGTCATTGTCGAAGGTGGCGATGCGCTCGGCCGGCTTGACGAAATCCGGGCCGCCATCCCGCGTCACCTTGCCGACGAAATCGACGATAGCGGCCTTGGCCTTGCCGTCATTCCAGGAGGGGAGCGGGTCGTTCTGAGCCCAGGCGACCGAGGCGACCGAGAGAAACAACAACAGCGCCGCCGCGCCAAGCGAGCGCCTCGTCATCGCAGTCGGCAACGCGCACGCCATGGCAGGCCCCTTCCGATGCGGTGCATCTGGAGCGAGCCGACCGCCGAGGCCGGCTCGCTCGTCGGCAGGATTACTTCGTCGCCCGGCTGGCGGCCTGGTCGAGGTTGCGCATGAGCGCATCGACCATCTGGTCGACGCTGAAGCTCGCCGGCCGCTGGCTCGGCGGATACTCCTTGAAGGTCTGCAGGAAGGGCGCGACCTTCCAGACGCCGTACTGGATCAGATAGGCGTTCTTGGCGAGCCAGTCGTAATACTGGTCGGAGACGACATCCGCCCGCTCCATCGGGTCCATGCGCAGGTTGAAGACCTTGGGCGCCCGCAGGCAGGTGAACGGATTGGCCCAGACGACGAACCCACCCGGCGCGCGCTGCTCGCAGAAGACGATCTTCCAGTCATTGTAGCGATAGGCGACGAGCTCGCCGTCGTCGTTGAAATAGTGGAACTCGTTGCGCGCGGATTTCGGCTGCTGGCCTGTGATATAGGGCAGCTGATTGTAGCCATCGAGATGGACCTTGGCCTGCTTGCCGTCGAGCGGCGTGCCCTTGGCCAGCTTGTCCTTGATCTCGGCATCGCCGGCCGCCGCGACCAGGGTCGGGAACCAGTCGAGCCCCGAGATCATCTCGTTCGAGACCTCCCCCGCCTTGACCTTGCCCGGCCAGCGGATCATCGCCGGGACGCGGAAGGCGCCTTCCCAGTTGGTGTCCTTCTCGCTGCGGAACTGGGTGGTGGCGGCGTCCGGCCAGGACCACTGGTTCGGGCCGTTGTCGGTCGTGTAGATGACGATGGTATTGTTGGCGACACCGAGATCGTCGATTGCCTTCAGGAGCTTGCCGACATCGCCGTCATGCTCGATCATGCCGTCGGCGTAGTCATTGCCGGGCATGCCGCTGATGCCCTTGTTGGCCTCGCGGATATGGGTGAACACATGCATGCGCGTCGTGTTCATCCAGGTGAAGAACGGCTTGTTGGCCCGGACCTGGCGCTGCATGAAATCGATCGCGCCGGCCGTGGTCTCGTCGTCGATCGTTTCCATCCGCTTGCGGGTCAGCGGCCCGGTATCTTCGATCTTGCCGTCGGCCGAAGTCTTCAGCACGCCTCGCGGCGAGTTCGACTTGACGAAGGCAGTATCGTTCTTCGGGTAGTAAATGCGCTCCGGCTCCTCCTCGGCGTTGAGGTGATAGAGATTGCCGAAGAACTCGTCGAAGCCGTGCCGGGTCGGCAGATATTCGTCGCGATCGCCGAGATGGTTCTTGCCGAACTGCCCCGTGGCATAGCCGAGAGGCTTCAGTGCCTGGGCGATGGTGACGTCGCGATCCTGCAGACCGACCGTTGCGCCGGGGATGCCGACCTTGCAGAGACCGGTGCGCAGGCAGGCCTGGCCGGTGATGAAGGTCGAGCGGCCGGCCGTGCAGCTGTTCTCCGCATAATAGTCGGTGAACATCATGCCTTCCTTGGCGATCCGGTCGATATTGGGCGTGCGGTAGCCCATGAGACCGTGCGAATAGGCGCTGATGTTCGACTGGCCAATGTCGTCGCCGAAGATCACCAGGATGTTCGGTCTGGCGGTGTTCTGGCTCGGCGCCGGCTGGGCTTGCGCCGGCATCGCCGACAGCCCCAACCCGACCACGAGACCCACTGCGGCGAGAAATTTCTGGCGTCCCATGAGACACTCCCGGTTCCGGATCGGCGCCAGGCGCTGGGCGTCTTCAAGACCGCAAACCTGGGCACGCGCGGCGAGAGGCTCGCATGGGGGTAGGCCCGGCATAAGCGTGTAACTGTATCAGCCTTGCTTGGGCACGGCCGACGTCACCGAACCGCAAGTACTGCCGTGATCGATCTCGCCGCGTCCTGGGCCAGTTCATCGATCAACTCGAAACCCGCCACTGCCCTGGCGAAGTAATCGCGGAAGTCCGAAGCCAGCACCTCGCCGTTGCGCAGGTCGCTGAAGCGCCAGGAATAGCGGCTGCGCTCCGCCAGCGGACGCACCGCGATATCAAGCAGATAGGATTCGCCCGGCTTCTCGAACAGGGCCTGGATCGAGCCCGACGCTGCCGCCCGCTCCGCCGGCGGCACGACGAGCGTCTTGAAGCGCGCCTTGCGCAGCAGAACGAGCAGTGCATCGGTGAAGAGCTCGCCGCGCAATTCGGCCTCCGGATCGGCATGGCCGGAATGGTCGTGAATCACCACGGTGGCCGCCGGCGCGGCATTGGCCTCACCCGCTGTCATAGCCTTGGCTGCGACCATGCTGTCCGCGACGTCGGGCGACCAGGCGAAGCTCGGCACATACCCCCCGCGCGGCATGGCGATCCTGATGCGGTCCCCTGCCCCGGCGCCTTCATAATAGGCCGTCAGGGCCGAGCGCAGGCGCGTCGCCTCGATCCGGACGATCGGGTCGACCGTCGGGTCGAAGCTGTCATCCCGGCCGAAGACATCGACACCGATCGAATAGGCTTTGATACGGTCCGAGCGACCTTCGATGGTCTGCGTTACCACGAAGGACAGAAAGCGCCTGTTGCGCTCCGACAATCGTAGCGCGTCGTTAGCGAGTAGAATTTGGAGCGATTCAAATATCTCGCCAGGTGGCGGCTCAGCGCCGTGGGCCGAAACACTTTCGTCCATTGCTCCGCCTCCAAAGCCTGGACTGAAAAACAGCTTCCCCGATCACTATGACAATGGCGCAACGACAGTTCACTTGGCAAGGTGCACCGCAGGTCCGGACGCTGCACCGGAAGCCGTGAAGTTAGGAAATCCTCTCCAGAATATCTTGTTCTGTCGCGGATGCGAGCGCGTTGTATTCCTCTGCCCGCTGCTTGCCGACCGCCGCGGCGGATTTCGCCCAGTAGGCAGCGGCTTCGCAGGCGGCCTCATAGGCCTCGCAAAGCTCCACGAGACGCTGATCGCGGGCAAACTTCTCGCGCAGCTCCGTGCGCCTGTTCGGCCAGCGAAGCATGAGGCGTGCGAGCCCGCGTCTTTGCGCCTGTTCCATAGCCACGCGTTCACCATTTCGTGAGGCGTAGAGGGGGAGCATATCGGTGAAGTGCCGTCGGGTGCAGCCGTAACAGTTGCGCCGCAGTCTGGCTTTCGGACCTGGCCTGGTTGCGCCCTCGGCTTGACGGTTACAGCCAAAGCACCCCAGGCTTCGTCACGACGCATGGGAGGCCGGTAATGCAGCGACTCAGGGCCGCTCTGCTTGGCGCATCTGCTTGCCTTTGCGGCAGCCTGCTCCATACGCCGCTGGCCGCGACGGAAGGCGGGGCGAGCCTCTTCGTTCCCGGGCTGCACGGCCCGGGCGCCGGCATCATTCCGCCGCCGGGCTTCTATTTCGAGAACGATTTCTACTCCTATTCCGGCCGTCTCTCGGCCCGCAAGCAGACCCAGTTCGGCGGCGCCATCCTCTCGAATGTCGAAGTCGAGGCCAGGATCAACTTCGCGACTCCGACCTGGGTGACGCCTTTCGAGATTCTCGGCGGCAACCTTGCCTTCGCAGTCTCGATCCCGTTCGGGACGCCCCGGGTCAGCGCGGGCGCAGTGATCGCGGCGCCCCGCTTCGGCCGCGCAGTCGGCCTCAGCCTGCGCGACGCGACCTTCAACATCGGCGACCCGGTGGTCACCAGCTCACTCGGCTGGCATGCCGGGAACTTCCACTGGCTGGTCGGCGGCGCCGTCAGCATTCCCGCGGGCGCCTATCAGGATGGCCAGCTCTCCAACGTCGCATTCAACCGCTGGATCGGCGACGTCTACGCCGCGGCGACCTGGCTCGATCCGAAGATCGGCCTCGATATCTCGACGACCGTCGGCTTCGAAATCAACGGCACGAACCAGGCTACCGACTACAGAAGCGGCAACGCCTTCCACGCCGATCTGGCGATCACCCAGTATCTGAGCAAGGAATTCTCGATCGGCGTCCTCGCCTCGCACTACCATCAGGTCAGCGGCGATGGCGGCGCCGGCGCCTCGCTCGGTCCCTATAAGGGGCGCGTCACCGCTGTCGGAGGCACGATCGGCTATAATCTCGATATCGCGGGAACGCCGGTGTCGACCCGGCTGAAGATCATGCGCGAGGTCAGTGTCGAGAACCGGCCGCAGGGCACGAGCGTGCTGGTGAGCGTCGCCTTCCCGCTCGGGCCTGCGCCATCGCCCAAGGCCGCGCCCGAGCCAAAAGTCGTCAAGCACTAGAACAGTTCCGCGATTCTCTGGATCGCGGAAATGCTCTAGTTCCTTGTTTTATCGCATTTTCTTCACGCGAACCGGTGCCCACTTCGCTCGAAAATGCTCTAGATCCGGCGGGACCGGGCAAAGGTCCGGCGCCGCTAGCGCCGGAAACCGCCGCCGTGGAAACCTCCTCCATGGAATCCCCCGCCATGGAAG
>JAEXUU010000192.1 GCA_023452965.1 Pseudomonadota bacterium
TCGTCTATGGCGTGAGGGCGGTTGCCGAGTGGGCGGCGGCGATCGTGAGGCGGGTCGCGGTCCGCGACCGGGTCATCGCCGCCTATGAGGAAATCATGCGGATGCCGGTCTGACCGCGGCATCCCCATCCCCGAAAGCACCTGCGGAACCTGCCTCATGACCTCCGGAGCCATCCTCGACGTCGCCCGCGACGGCATCGTCGTCTTCCTCAAGGCCGGCGCACCGCTGATGCTGATCGCGCTCGGCGTCGGCCTCGTCGTCTCGCTCTTCCAGGCGCTGACGCAGATCCAGGAGCAGACCCTGGTCTATGTCCCGAAGATCCTCGCGGTCTTCGCCGCCCTGCTGCTGTTTTTGCCGTTCATGGGCGACGCGCTGGCAGGCTATATGGGCAGGGTCGCCGTCCGAATCGCCACGGGCGAATGATTCTCGCGCCTGCCTGCCGCGCCCTCCTCGGGCCGGGCCAGGCCAGGCGCATCTCCTGGCGCAGGAATCCGAGCCGCCAGATGCAGATCGCGATCCTGCCGGAGATCAGCGCCCTGTTCGTGCTGGTCTTCGCGCGCGTCGGCACGCTGGTGATGCTGATGCCCGGCATCGGCGAGCGCTTCATCCTCTCCCGCGCGCGGCTTTCTCTGGCCTTCTTCGTCGCCCTCGTCATGCTGCCCATGGCCCGCGGCACGATCACCCTGCCGAGCGAGCCGGCCGCGGTTGGCGGCCTCCTGATCAGCGAGATCCTGATCGGCCTCGCTCTCGGCTCCTGCGTGCGCCTGCTGATGGGCGCCCTGCAGACCGCTGGCCTGATCGTCGCCCAGACCATGGGCCTCGGCTTCGCCATGACCGTCGACCCGTCCGGCGGTATGCAGAACCCCTCGATCGGCAACTTTCTCTCGATGCTCGGCATCACGCTGATCCTCGCTTCCGACCTGCACCATGTCGCTTTGGTCGCGATCCATGAGAGCTATCGCCTGCTGCCGCCCGGCGGCTTCCCGGATGTCGGCGACGTGCTCGGGCTTGCAGTCAAGGCGATGTCGCGCGGCTTCGCGCTCGCGGTGCAGATCTCGGCTCCGTTCATCGTCTTCGGCCTGCTGTTCAATCTCGGCCTCGGCGTGCTCGCGCGCCTGATGCCGCAGATGCAGGTCTTCTTCCTGGCGATCCCGGCCTCGATCCTCGGCGGCATGCTGGTCCTGCTCGCTGCAGTCGGCGTGATGATGGGCGTCTTCCTCGAAGATCTCGGCGCCTTCCTGCGCCAGCTCACCGGCATCTGAGCGGAGGCGTGCATGTCTGACGAACCGGACAAGGACGATCGCACAGAGGAGCCGACACAGCGAAAGCTCGAACAGGCGGTCGAGAAGGGCGACGTCGCCCGTTCGCAGGAGATCGGCACCTTCTTCGTGCTCTGCGGCTTCACGCTCGCGCTGCTGATCGCCGCCGGCTCGTCCGCCCGCGAGGCGACGCTGCAATTGCGTTCCTTCCTGATGAACGCCCACCAGGTGCCCTCCGGCGGCGACGCGCTCTTCCACGTCACCGCCAAGGGCGTGATGACCGGCTTCGCGGCGCTCGCCCTGCCCCTCGGCTTCATCCTCGTGGCGGCTCTCGCCGGTGCGCTGATCCAGCACAAGCCGCTCTGGACCACCGAGCCGCTGATGCCGAAGTTCAACCGGATCTCGCCCATGGCCGGCGCCAAGCGCATCTTCGGCAAGGAGGCCTGGGTCAATTTCGCCAAGGGCCTGGCCAAGATCATGCTGGTCGGCGTCGGCGTCTGGATGGTGCTCTGGGGCGAGCGCGACCGGCTGCAGAGCTTCGCCCAGATGGACGTCAGCGCCCTGCTGCCGGCCGTGCTGGTGCTAACCATCAAGCTGATGGCCGGGGTGCTCGCGATCTTCGCGGTCATCGCCATCGGCGATTTCGGCTACCAGCGCTTCAGCTGGTACCAGCGCCAGCGCATGACCCGGCAGGAACTCAAGGACGAGTACAAGAACAGCGAAGGCAATCCCGAGGTGAAGGCCAAGCTGCGCCAGCTCCGGGCCCAGCGCGCCCGCTCGCGTATGATGGCGCAGGTGCCGAAGGCGACGGTGATCATCACCAATCCGACCCACTTCGCCGTCGCGCTGCAATACGAGAACGGCCAGGGCGCGCCGGTCTGTCTCGCCAAGGGTGTCGATGCCATCGCGCTGAAGATCCGCGAGGTCGCCGGCGCGCACGACATTCCGATCGTCGAGAACCCGCCACTGGCGCGCGCGCTTTACGCCACGGTGGAGATCGACGAAGAAATTCCTGTCGAACACTACCAGGCGGTGGCCGAAGTCGTCGGTTACGTCTTGCGCCTGAAGCGCCGCCGCGCCTAACTCGCGGGCTGGCGCGCGATCGCAAGACCACCGTGCCCGCTGCCCGCATGGCGTGGGCGGATTGAAGGAAATGGACCTGCCGCAATGACCGCAAGCACGGCGACGACCGCGATCGATCGTTCCGACAGGCCGGGCCATGTCGGCATCATTCTCCTGGTAGCGGGGCTGCTCGTCGGCGCCGCGATCGCGCTCGGCTTCATCGCCAATGAATGGGCCCAGCCGCTGATCCTCGGGCTGCTCGCCCTCCTCTCGGTCGTCGGCGTATTCTGCCTCTTCGCCTTCGCGATCGGGCTGCTGCAGTTCTCCGGCCGGGCGGCCCGCAACGATCTGACCAAGATCATCGTCGACGGGGCCGAGGACGGCGTCGTCGTCACCGAGGGCGACGACCGCATCGTCTATGCCAACGAGACCTATCTGACGCTCGCCGGGGCCCGCAACGCCAGCGAGATCGCCCCGGTGGAACGGCTGTTCAAGGGCCGCGCCGAGGTCTCGGAAGCGATCTACCGGCTGGCGACCGCAGCGCGCGCCGGGCGCCGGCTCTCCGAGGAGATCCGGCTCGAGCCCGCCCTGAACGAACGCGCGGCAGTCGGCTGGTACCGCGTCCGGGTCACGCCGATCACCCGCGCCGGACGGCCCGCCTCGCTCTGGACGGTGTCGGACGTCACGCCGGAGCGCGAGCGCCAGGAGAACGCCTTCCAGGAGCTCCAGCACGCCATCGATTACCTCGACCACGCCCCGGCCGGCTTCCTCTCGATGAACGCCGATGGCGAGGTGCCCTATCTCAACGCCACCCTGTCCGGCTGGCTCGACTACGACCTCGCCCGCTTCGGCTCGGGCGGCCTCCATCTCGAGGACATCGCCTCGCCCAACGCCGCCGCCCTGATCCAGGCCATTCGCGGCCAGCCCGGCGATGTCCGCATCGAGGTGCTCGACGTCGACCTGCGCCGCCGCAACGGCCAGTCGCTGCCGGTCCGGCTGCATCATCAGGTGGCCTTCGGCCAGGACGGACGAGCCGGCGCCTCCCGCACTTTGGTGCTTAACCGCGCCGCCGGCGAGGCCGGTGCCGATGCGCGCAGCGATGCCGAGGCGCGTTTCGCCCGCTTCTTCCATTCGACGCCGATGGCGATCGCCACCGTCGACCGCACCGGCGCGATCCTGCGCTCCAATGCCGCCTTCACGCGCCTGACGCCGCAGGGCGTCCAGCCGGCCACGATCCAGGAACTCGTCAACGGCAATGGCACATTGGGCGAGGCCTTCGAGGCGGCGCTCGCCGGCAAGGGCGAGATCGCCCCGCTCGACCTGACGCTCACAGGCGAGGAAGGCCGCTCCGCGCGGCTCTATCTCTCCCCCGTCCCGGCGACCGAGGACGCGGATGGCGAGCGGGCCATCGTCTATGCTCTGGAGACGACGGCCGAGCGCAAGCTCAAGGACAATATGGACCAGGCCGGCAAGATGCAGGCGGTCGGCCAGCTCGCCGGCGGCATCGCGCACGACTTCAACAACGTGCTGCAGGTCATCATCAACGCCTCCGAGTTCCTGCTCGCCAGCCACAAGCCGACCGATCCGTCCTTCCCGGACATCATGCAGATCAAGCAGAACGCCTACCGGGCGGCTGCGCTTGTCCGGCAACTGCTCGCCTTCTCGCGCCGGCAGACACTGCGCCCGCAGGTGCTGGCGCTCGGCGACGTGCTCTCCGACCTCTCGCTGATGCTGAAGCGCGTCGTTGCCGACAAGATCGCGCTCGACGTCCGCCAGGGGCGCGACCTCTGGCCGGTCAAGGCCGATCTCGGCCAGCTGGAGCAGGTCGTCGTCAACCTCGCGGTCAATGCCCGCGACGCCATGCAGGATGGCGGCAAGCTCCAGGTTCGCACCCGCAATGTCGCGGCCGAGGAGATTCCCGGGCTCGGCCACGCCGCCCTGCCGGCCGCCGATTACGTCCTGCTCGAGGTCGAGGACAGCGGCACCGGCATCCCGCAGGAACATCTGGAGAAGATATTCGAGCCCTTCTTCACTACCAAGGAGGTCGGCAAGGGCACCGGTCTTGGCCTCTCCATGGTCTACGGCATCGTCAAGCAGACCGGCGGCTTCGTCTTCTGCGACTCCGTCATGGGCCGTGGCACGAACTTCAAGATCTTCCTGCCGCGCTACATTCCGAGCGAGGAGGACCTCGCTGCCGAGGCGGCCGCGAAGGAAGCCCCGAAGAAGGCAGCAGCCGACCACACCGGCGCCGGCGTCATCCTGCTGGTCGAGGACGAGGACGCCGTGCGCGCTCTCAACGCCCGCATGCTCGTCTCGCGCGGCTACACCGTCCACGAGGCGGCCTCGGGCGTCGAAGCGCTCGACATCTTCCTGCGCCATGAGGGCAAGATCGATCTCGTCATCTCCGACGTCGTCATGCCGGAAATGGATGGCCCGACCCTGCTCGGCGAGTTGCGCCAGCGCAATCCCGAGACGAAGGTCGTCTTCGTCTCCGGCTACGCAGAGGAAGCCTTCCGCAAGAACCTTCCCGAGGGCGAGGAATTCCACTTCCTGCCCAAGCCTTTCACGATGAAGCAGCTCGTCGAGACCGTGAAGGCGACCATGGGCTGAGCCGGCTGCCGCAACCGGCGACCTGTCGCGCCAGCGGGACGCTCCGCAAGCCTGCGGCTACTGAGGCTGTTCTGGGAACAGCCCAAGCGAGGTAGTCGAAATTGACACTGGCGAGCGTTAACGAAGCCCGTATACTGGCACTCCACCCGGCCTGGACTGGATGCCGAAAGTGCGGATTTCTTCGTGCTTCCTGCTTCGTCTGCTTGCGCTCGCACTGGTCTTGGCCAGTGCGCTCGGCACAGCAGCTGCCAACGAGCCGAAGGAGCGCCGCGTCGCGCTCGTGATCGGCAACGCCGCCTATCGTGCCGCGCCCGCATTGCCGAACCCCGGCAACGATGCGCAGGACATGGCCGCGGCTCTCAAGGCCCTCGGCTTCGAGGTGATAGACGGAAATGACCTTGACCGGCGCGGCATGGGCGAGGCGCTCGGCCGCTTCGCCCGCGCCGCCAACGGCGCCGATGCCGCCCTGGTCTTCTATGCCGGCCACGGCCTGCAGTTTCGCGGCGAGAATTTCCTGCTGCCCGTCGACGCCGCTCCGAGCGACGAGTTCGCCATCCCCTACGAGACGACCCGTGTCGCCGACGTCGTCGATGCCCTGCAGAACGCCAAGGGCATCCGCATCCTCATCCTCGACGCCTGCCGCAACAACCCGCTCGCGGACCGGATCGCCAGTTCCGGGCGCAGCCGTGACAGCGCGGTCGGCCGCGGCCTCGCACGCATGGCCCAGAGCTCCGGCATGGTGGTCGCCTATGCCACGCAGGCCAACGACGTGGCTGCGGACGGAACCGGCCGCAACAGCCCGTTCAGCGCGGCCATGCTCGAGCATCTCAGCGAACCCGGCCTCGAGATCGGTCAGATGTTCCGGCGCGTCGCGGTCAGCGTCAATCAGCGCACCAAGGGCCGGCAAACGCCCGAACTCTCGCTGTCCCTGCTCGGGGATTTCTACTTCAACCGGGCCGAGACCGATCTCCAGGCCTGGTCCAAAGTACGCGACAGCAACGAGGCGCTGGCCCTGCGCGGCTTCATCGAGCGGTTTCCGAAGAGCTATCTCGCCGATGCGGCAAGGGCCCGGATCGATGCGGTCGAGCGCGCCCAGCGCGAGGACACGCTGCGCCGGCAACTCGCCGGCTATGAGGAGGAGCGGCGCCGGGCGGCGCAGGCGGCCGA
Source organism: Pseudomonadota bacterium (assembly GCA_023452965.1). The sequence continues at coordinate 6,099 of JAEXUU010000192.1, forward strand.
GACCGCCCGGCAGGCCGAGGCGCAGCGTCTGGCAGCCGAAAGGACGGAGCGCGACCGCTTGTCCGCCGCCCAGGCCGAAACAAGGCGCAAGGCCGAGGAGGAAGCGGCCCGGCAGCAGGCTGAGCAGCGCCGCCGCCTCGACCAGCGCCTCGCCGAACTCGAAGCCGAGAACCGCAAGGTCCAGGCCGAACTCGCCTCACGTGCCGAGGAACAGGCCCGCCGCGCCCGCGACGACAAGGAGCGCGAAAGCCAGGCCCGCGAGCGTGAGCGCCTGTCGGCGGCGCAGACCGACCGGCTGAAGACGGCCGAAGCCGAGGCAAACCGCCAAAAGCAGGAGGAGGAGCGCCGCATCGCCGAAAGGCTGGCGAAGCTGGAGGAGGAGAACCGCCGCGCCTCCGCCGACCTCGCGGAGCGCTTCAAGGCCGAAGCGGCAATCCGTCAGGCCGTCGAGCGCGACCGGGCACGGCTCGTCGGGGAGCTCGAAACCGAGCGGCGGCGTGCGGCGGAGGAACTGCAGCGCGTCCAGCGCGAGGCCGCCAACGCCGCAGCACGGGAAGCGGCCTCGACCTCTGCTGCGCCGGTGCGCGTCGCCAACCTGCCGCAGGATGGCGCCTCCGCGCCGACCGCCCCCCCAGCTATCCAGCTCGACCTTGCGGGCCTGACCAAGACGATCAACGTCGAACTCGGCCGAATCGGCTGCTACCGCGGCAGGCCCGAGGGCGAATGGTCGAGCCGGCCGACCAGCCGCGCCGTGCAGGAGTTCGCGCGGCTCGCCCGGATCACCCCGCCGGACGCTCCAAGCACCGAATTCCTCGACCTCCTGAAACGCCAGAGCGGCCGGATCTGTCCGCTGCAATGCTCGGCCCGGCAGATCGAGCGCGACGGAGTCTGCGTCGCCAAGTCCTGTCCGAGCGGCCAGCGGCTCGACGCCGATGGCGATTGCGTCGCGCCGAAACCAAAGCGGGTCGCCCAGCCCGCCGCCGAGCCACGCCAGAAGCCGCGCCCGGCTCCCGCGGCGCCCCGGGGCGGGCGATGCTTCAGCTTCAACGGCCAGTCCTTCTGCGAGTGAGTGTTACATAGATCAGCGACATTCGGAGCACAGCACTATGCGCCTTGCTAGCTCGCTTCTTCCGACATCGCTGCTCTCGGCTCTGTTGCTCCCGTCCGCAGCCGATGCGGAGGCCAGGTTTCGCGTGACGGCATCCTGGGTCGAGAACCAGATCGAGCCCGAAGAGCGGACGAGAAACATGCACTTCACCTATCTGGTCACGCTCGGAAGCGACAAGAAGGTGCGGGAAACCAGCCAAATGCGCATGGAGAGGCGGCGTGCCGGCCCCGCCGACCAGTCCCGTGAATCCCAGCTCGGCGAGACCGGCGGTGGCAGGGCGCTCACGCAATGGAAAGTCGTCAACGAGTCCACGCTGGTACGACTGACCGGCTGGCGATCTCATACATTTGCGATCTGGCTCCGCACCCAGGGCGACCGATCATGCACCGCCTCTCTCGAATGGCGCCTGAAACCGGGCTTCACCATCTACGAAAGCTGGTCGTCGATACGTGGCCAGTACCGCAAGTTCACCGAGCCGGCTTGGCCGAGGGCGACATGCGAAGTGCTGTGAACCCTGCCTCGCTTTCCAACGCTTCAGGGCGCCTGCGGCCGATTCTCCGCTATAGGGACTGTGGATGGTTTGCCTGCCTCCTGATCGTCGGGGCGCTATTCCTTCCCGTACTGTTCAGCTCGACAGCCCATGCGGAAGTGCGGTTCCGCCTCTCCCTGGCCTGGGTGACACCTGTGATCGAGCCGAGGCCGGGCGACCGCTTGGTTCAGGCGAGCTTCATGGTGACCCTCGCGGACAAAGGGAAGGTGACCGAGACAGTCTCCCGGACTTCAGGCCGCCGGCGGCAATCCAGCTTTCAGGAGCGGGAAGCTGATCTCGGGGACGAACTCGGCGGCCGCTCCGGCGCCCAATGGCGGGTCCTCAACGAGAGCACGCTGGTGCGGGTGGCAGCCCGGCCCTCCCACACTTTCGCGATCTGGCTGCGCACAGATGGCAGCCGTTCCTGCACCGTTTCACTGGAATGGCGCCTGAAGCCGGGCTTCACCGCCTTCGAAGGCCGCTCGCGGCGGGACAGGGAACCGAGGATCTACACGCAGCCGCGCGTGCAGGAGGCGACTTGCGAAGTGCTGTGATCGCGCGCCGACCCGGATTTACGGGCCGGGAATCACATAATTCGGAGCATTCGCAGTAAGGTTAAATTCGCTCGACCATTGAAAGGCGATCGGCGCGAGAGCATGACCCTGACGCTGGCGTGCCTACCGGGCTGCCGTCGGGAATGCTCAGGACGCGCATGCCAAGCTTCTATCGATCCGCGCCGAGCGCCGGAGACATTCTCAGGGCGAACAATGGCGAAGGACCCGGCTTCAACGCCTTGCGGCTCGCCCTCTCGGTCTTGATCCTCGCCGTGCATTCCGGCTGGGTTGCGGGCGCCGATACGAGCCAGGACTGGGAAGGGCTTCAGGGCCTGTTCCGGCTCAGCCTGGTGCCGGCCTTCTTCGCGCTCAGCGGCTTCCTCATCACCGGCAGCGCCCTGCGCACGGGGGCGGTCAAGCCCTTTATCACGCTGCGCCTCATCCGCATCTTCCCGGCACTTTTCGTCGAGGTGACGCTTTCTGCGCTGGTGCTCGGGCCGATCTTCACGACTTTCCTGCTGGCGGACTATTTCCGCGACATCCGCTTCCTGGAATATTTCGGCAACATCGTCGGTCGCATCCGCTTCGAGCTGCCCGGCGTGTTCGAGACGAACCCGTTGCCGAACACGGTCAACCAGAACCTCTGGACGCTGAAGCCCGAATTCTACTGCTATATCCTGATGGCGCTGATGATCTATTTCGGCATCGTCAGGAGCCGCCGAACCTTCACCTCGTTCGTGGTCGTGCTCTCGGCCGCCGCCACCGTGGCGGCCTACGCCTACGGCTTCGGCG
>JAEXUU010000015.1 GCA_023452965.1 Pseudomonadota bacterium
GGCGAGAGTTTCCCGCGAGCGCACGGCCGGCTACGCCAGCGCGAAGGAGATCGCCGTGACCGGGTCGAGCCGGGCGATCACCGGCCCTAGCGTCGGCGCGAGAACGCCGCCGCAGAGGCTGCCGGTGGTGATGATCTGGCCGGCCTTCAGGCCGCCGAGCGGCGTCTCGGCCGGGCGATTGGCCCAGGCCAGCGCCGTCACCAGCGGGTCGCCATTGGCGTGCTCGGCCGGGCGCTCATAGAGGACATCGCCATCGAGCTCGACGCTGCAGGTCAGGGCCGAGACGTCGTCGAAGATGCTGAAGGGAACCTCCGGCCCGAGCAGATAGGAGCCGTGGCCGAGCGCGTCGGCCAGCCAGAGCGGAAAGGCGACATGGGTCCAGTCGGCGATGCGGCTCTCGACGATCTCGATGCCGACCAGCGCGGCGTCGCAATGCTCGATCAACTCGGCGCGGGTATAGGGGTTGCCGGGCCGCAGCGGCATGTCGCGGCCGAGCCGCACCGCAAGCTCGATCTCGACGCGCAGCTCGGCGCCATGGGCGGAGCGATGCGTGTCGCCCGACTTGAGATACGGGCCCGGCATCGGGGCGGCGATCGGCCTGCCGCCCTCGGCGATCGAGACCTTCCAGCCAGCATCGGCGTAGCCCATCGCCTTCTGGACCTTGGCCTGCACGGCGAGCGCGGCATCGATATCGGCCGGGACCGGCAAGGTCGAGATGTCGACCAGGCTGTGGCCGCGGCGTGCGGCGGTCAGCGCCTCGGCAAGGGTATCAATCGTCGTCGCCATCGTGCTGGGTTCCTGTCGCAGCAGCCTCGTAGAGCTCACTGGCTACAGCATCGGTCGGCGAATGGGAATTCTTCAGGCGCCGGGGCGGCTGCCGCCATGCGCGGGTCGGCGCCGCGCTAGGAAAGACGCACAGAGAGGAAACAGGAGAGATTCGATGACCAGATCCGAGAACGACCGCCGCATCGTCTATGTCGAATTCGTCGTCGCCGACCTTGCGCGGGCGCGGGCCTTCTACGAAGCCGCCTTCGGCTGGACGATGACCGATTACGGCCCGCAATACTGCGCCTTCGCCGATGGACGGCTGGAAGGCGGCTTCACCACGCAGGGTACGCCGAGGCCGGGCGGGCCGCTGATCGTGCTCTATGCCGACAACCTCGCCGCCATGCAGGCGTCGATCGAGGCGGCGGGCGGGCGGATCGTGCAGCCGGCCTTCGACTTTCCCGGCGGCCGGCGCTTCCATTTCGCCGACCCGGACGGCTACGAGCTCGCGGTCTGGACGAAGGGCTGAGCCCTTTCGTCACAAATCGCGGCCAGGAAGCCGGTTTTCGTGGTAGGATCGCCTCCGCAAATGTGGAGGCGCGTCATGCATGCCGTCATGCAGTTGCTGTCAGCCTACATCACCTGGCTCGCCCGGGCGCTCCAGGTGAGCCCCGACTTCATCACCAAGGACCGGCGCGGCAACCTGCCGCCGCCATCGGGAGGCATCGGGGCGTACTGATCGCCCCTGAGCCTCCCTCGCTTAATGCAACGCCGTGATGGCCTGTGCTACTTGCCCCAGCGCAGCGCCAGGGGGTTGAGTTCGCGCGCGAGCTCGATCAGGCCCTCACGGGTCTTCGGGTGCAGCGGCACGAGCGGATGGCGAACGGCCTCGCTCTTGATCACGCCTCCCTCCTTCATCAGCGACTTCGTCGCGCGCAGGCCGCACTGGCGGTTCTCGAAGTTGATGATCGGCAGGACGTCGCGATAGAGCGCGGCGGCCTTCTTGCGATCACCCGCGGCATGGGCGGTGACGATCGGCTTGATCAGATCGGGGATCATGGCCGAGGTCATCGTGCCGGTGGCGCCGGCATCGAGATCGGCCATCAGCGTGATCGCCTCCTCGCCGTCGAACGGACCGATGACCGCCTTGCCGCCGGCCTCGATCAGCGCGCGCAGCTTGTTGGCGGTGCCGGCGATCTCGATCTTGAAATAGCAGACGAGCGGAACCTCCTTGGCCAGCCGGACCATGAAGGGCACGCTCATGTTGACGCCGGCGAGCGGCGCGTCCTGCAGGATGATCGGCAGGCCGCTGGCGTCAGCGACGCGCGCGAAATGCTCGATCATGCCGTCTTCGTCGGCCTTGAGCAGGGCGCCGTGATAGGGCGGCATCATCATCAGCATCTTGGCGCCGGCATCGGCGGCGGCCTTGGCGCGCTGGGCGGCGATGCGGGTCGAGAAATGCGAGGTGGTGACGATAACCGGCACGCGCCCGGCGACCTGCTCGATCGAGAGCAGCATCACCTGATGACGCTCCTCGTCGGTCAGCAGGAACTGCTCGGAATAGTTGGCGAGGATGCAGATGCCATCGACGCCCTGGTCGATCATCAGGTCCATGACGCGCTTGTTGCCCTCGATGTCGAGGTCACCATTGTCGTGGAAGATCGTCGGCGCGATCGGGAAAATGCCCTTGTAGGCTTCGGTCATGGCAGGTCTCTCTGCGGCGGTGGAGCTGTCAGGCCTTGGCGGCCCGGGCGGTCGCAAGCTTGCGAATGCCGCGCCTGGCCGAGCCCAACAGCGGGAAGAGGAGGAGAGAAAGCGCGATCGCCATCAGCGACCCGACCAGCGGATTCGACCAGAAGATCGAAAGCGAGCCCTGCGAGAAGATCATCGACTGGCGGAAGGCGTCCTCCGCCTTGT
>JAEXUU010000222.1 GCA_023452965.1 Pseudomonadota bacterium
GCCAGCCGCCTGTGCCCGGCGCATGGCGGCCGGCTCCAGGCAAGGGAGCCGAGCGTCGCCGGCACCCGCTAGATGCCGTGCATGTCCTCCTCGTCGCCTTCCCGACATCCGCTGCGCGGCATCCTGCTGATGCTGGGCGGGATCGCCTGCCTCGCCGCTTCCGATGCAGCCTCCAAGCTGCTCGCGACGACGGTGCCGACGGCGCAGATCATGTGGATCCGCTTCGTCGTCTTCGCGCCGCTGGCGGTGCTGATCGCGCTCCGCGCCCTCGGTCGTGCCGGCCTGCGTTCCAGGCAGCCGCTGCTTCAGGTCATCCGCGGCGTCGGCCTGCTCGGCTCGGGCTTCGGCTTCATCGCCGGCATGCAGTTCCTGCCGCTGGCCCAGGCGACGGCAGTGTTCTTCGTAGCGCCGCTGCTGGTGATCCTGTTCTCCGTGCCGCTGCTCGGCGAGATCGCGCGCGCCCGGCAGTGGGCCGCGGTCTGCCTCGGCCTGGTCGGCGTGCTGATCATCGTCCGGCCCGGCTCGGCGGGCTTCCACCCGGCGCTGATCTTCCCGGTGATCTCGGCGGCGTCCTGGGCCTTCGCCTTCGTCTTGGCCCGCATGATGGGGGCCGACAGCCCATTGCTGACCCTGGCCTACACCGCAGTTGTCGGGCTCATCGTCTGCACCGCGCTGCTGCCCTTCTCCTACGTGCCGCTCGGCTGGCGCGAGATCGGCTTGGGCCTGATGACGGCGCTCTTCTTCGCAGCGGCGCAATTGCTGCTCATCCTGGCCGTTCGCTTCGCTCAAGCCAACGAGCTCGCGCCCTACGCCTATAGCCAGCTGATCTGGGCGGCGCTGTTCGGCCTGCTGATATTCGGCAATGTGCCGGATATCTGGACGCTGCTCGGCGCGGTCGTCATCGTGCTGAGCGGGCTCGCGGCGACGAGCGGGGCCAAGCGCGCAACGACCTCGGCGTGAGCGAGGCCGTCAAAAGCTCCGCTCAAGAAAGAGTTGCGTCGAGATCTGCCGCCCCGCCAGCCCGGCCTGGATCTCGCGGCCGGCGATCGCGATCTTCGCCCAGGCGACCGAGGTCTCGATCCCGGCCTTGAAGCCTTCGACCGGTGTCCAGACGATGTTCGCGGCGACACGGTCGATCCTGATGTCGCCCTTGGCCTGTCCGGCGAGCGGCACCTCCAGCCAGTAGCGGCTGATGAAGGCGTTGGTCGCGATCTCGTCCGTCCATTCGCGCTTGGTCGAGACCAGCGCCGAGAAGCCGCGCGTCGGGTCGGTGCCGAAGAGCACGCGGTTGACCAGGCGCCCGTCGAGCTGCGAGCCGATATAGGGCGCTGCGTCGATGCCGGCGGCGACCTGCGCCGTCAGGCTGCTCGTCGCGCCGAAGAGCTCGCTTTCATAGGTCGCGCCGAGAATGCCGGCCCGGCCGGGGCGCGCGGCGCCGCTGGGCGCCTCGCGCAGGGCAAGCGCCCCGTGCACGGTCCAGGCGCCGGATTCGTAGACCAGCCGCGCGACGCCGTCCGGGAAGGAGCGGCCGGGGCCGAGCGAGGTCAGCGAGGGCGGGGCCGGGGCGCCGCTCGTCGTGCTGGTGGCGGAGCCGTTGCCGAGAGCGGTGTCCTCGAGGGAAAGCGGCGCCGTCCAACTCGCGGTCAGCGGCAGTTCCAGTGCGATCAGGCCGACGGTGCGGGAAGGCGCGCGCGTCGAGAAGATGAAGTCGTCGCCGGTCCAGAAGGAGAAGCGCGAGGTGTCGAGGCCGAAGGTCCAGGGGCCGATCAGGATCGTCGCCTCGTCGACCGTGGTTTCGCCGACGCCGTTGATCGGGCTGTTGAGCGTGAAGCCGAAGGCGGAGCCGACGACGAGGCCCGAGGCGAGCTGATGCGAGGTCGCGATGCGGAAGGCAGCGCTGGTCGGGAAGGACGTCGTGGCCGGAGGCGCAGGCGGGCCGTTGCGCGAGACCTTGAAGCTGTCGCGCTGCAGACCGGCGCTGACCGTGCCGGTGATCGAGAGGCAGGTCTGCGACCCCGGCAGGAACAGGCCGCGCTCCGGCGGATCGCCGTCATCATCCTCTTCCTCGTCGTCGTCATCGGCATCGTCCGAATCGTCGTCCGAGCCGTTCTCGTCGTCATCCGCCGCTTCGTCGTCCTTGCCCGCGAAGAGCGGCTGCGTTTCGGGCAGGGCGATGGTGCAGGCGCGGGCGAATGTCGCGGCGAGGGGCGGCCGGGCCGGAAGGGGCGCCGGCTGAGCGCTGGCGACCGAGGCGAGGACGAGACCGAGCCCGCCGTGCGACAGCGGCGCAAGCCACGGCCGCACTGCGCCAGCCAAGGCGGTGCCTGGGAATCGCTCGATCACAATCGCTGCCGCTCACCCGTTCCCGCAATTTCTGGGGCGCTGCGACCGCCGAAGTCAATCGCGCCCGGCCGGGGCCGTGCCGCCGACGTGATTTCGTTTGTGCGGGCCGGCGGCGCTGGCTATTGCATGGCGATGACCTCCACGCTTCTCGTCTTTCTCGGCGCCGGCATCGGCGGCGTGCTCCGGCACGGCGTCAACCTCGCCGCGCTGCGATGGCTCGGCCCCGGATTTCCGTTCGGGACGATGGCGGTCAATATCGTCGGCTCCGCCGTGATGGGGCTGCTCGCCGGGTGGCTCGCGCTACGGGCCGGGGAGAGCTGGCCGCAGCATGCAAGGCTCTTTCTCGCCACCGGCATCCTCGGCGGCTTCACCACCTTCTCGGCCTTCTCGCTCGACGCCGTATTGCTCTGGGAGCGCGGCGACGTCGTCGCGGCGGCGCTCTATGTCGGCGGCTCGGTCATTCTTTCGCTCGTGGCGCTGGTCGGCGGGCTCGCTTTGGTCAGGGGACTGTCATGAGGTCTGGCGGCAACGGTTCGGGCGGCAAGGGCGGCGCGGGCAAGGGCGGTGCAGGCAAGGCAGGGGCCGGCAAGGCAGGGGCCGGCAAGGGCGGCGCCGGAC
>JAEXUU010000021.1 GCA_023452965.1 Pseudomonadota bacterium
ATTGAAGAGCTGGGCTGAGCGGGGGGGACTGGCACGCGCGGCGACCGGCCGCGCGGCTAAGCGTACCCGTGGCCAGATCGTCGGCGTCGCGCGGGCCTTCTGGCCCTTCGGGCGGCTGAAGGCGAACCGCCTGCTCTTCGCGCCGCATGACCTGCGCACCGCCGACCCGACGACGGCGAGCGACATCTATTCCGGCTATTTCGCCTTCGCCGGACGCACCGTGAACAGCCATGGCGAATCGCCCTTCGAGATCGAACCACCGACAGAGGCCTGGGCCGAGGCGCTGCTCGGCTTCTCCTGGCTTCGGCATCTACGCGCCGCCGACACCGCGATCGCCCGCGCCAATGCCCGCGCTCTGGTCGAGGAGTTCCTCGGCAACAAGCATGATCGCGGCGAGGTCGCGCGCCAGCCCGCGGTGGCGGCAAGGCGGCTGATCTCCTTCCTCTCGCATTCGCCGCTGCTGCTCGAAGGCGCCGACCACGTCTTCTACGAGCGTTTCCTCCGTCATATCGGGCAGACCACGGACCGGCTGCATCTGGCGCTCGCCGGCGCGGTCGAGGGCGTCGCGCGCCTGCAATGCCTGATCGCCGTCTCCTTCGCCGCGGTCTGCCTCGACGGCCAGGAGCGCCGGCTGCGGCGTTTCGAGACCGCACTGTCGGACGAGCTTGAGCGCCAGATCCTGCCCGATGGCGGTCATCTCAGCCGCAACCCGCGCATCATCATCGAATTGCTGCTCGACCTCCTGCCGCTGCGCGAGACCTTTGCGGCGCGCGGCCTCGAGCCGCCGCGCAGCATCATCATGGCGATCGACCGGATGATGCCGCATCTGCGCCTGTTCCGGCACGGCGATGGTGCCCTCGCCCTGTTCAACGGCATGGGCGCGACCCCGCCCGACCTGATGGCGACGCTGGCCGCCTATGACGACGCGCGCGGCCGGCCGATCGAGCACGCCGCCTATGCCGGTTATGACCGGCTCGCCGCCGGGCCGAGCACCGTGATCGTCGATGCCGGCCCGCCGCCGCGCGGCGCGAACTCGATCGAGGCCCATGCCGGCTGCCTCAGCTTCGAATTTTCCAGCGGCGCGCAGCGCCTCATCGTGAACTGCGGCGCCAGCCGCTATGGCGCGCCGGAATTGCGGCTCGCTGCCCGCTCGACGGCGGCGCATTCCACCGTCACCCTTGACGACCGCTCGAGCTGCGTCTTCGGGCTGGTCCTCGGCGAGCGCCGTATCACGGCCGGGCCGGCCGATGTCCGCGCTGCCCGGCAGGAGACCGAGCAAGGCGTCGAATGGGTCGGCAGCCATGACGGCTACAAGCGGGCCTTCGGCGTCGTCCACACCCGCCGGCTGCTGCTCGCGCCGGGCGGCGGCCAACTTCTCGGCGAGGACGAGATCGGCGCCTCGCCCACAATGGCGAGCCTGCCCGCCGCTGCGCGGTTCCACCTCCATCCCGGCGTCACCGCCAGCCTGATCCGCGAGGGCGAAGGCGCCTTGCTTGCGTTGCCCTCCGGCGAGGTCTGGGCCTTCGAGGCGTCCGGCCTCTCCGTCGCGCTGGAGGAAAGCGTCTTCTTCGCCGCCGCCGACGGCAGGCGGCGCACCTCGCAACTGGTCATCGAATTCGACGCCGCCGCGACCCCGAAGATCATCTGGCGCATCGCCCGCCTGGGAACCGCCGCGCATCACACAGGCCTCGACCGGGAAGCCGAGATCGCGCTCGCCTTTCCGCCGATGAAACCGCCCTCCGAGGGCTGACCGTCGCCTCGGACAGGGCAAGCCTGCGCCCGTCATGCTTTGCAGCGAGCCGCTGGCATGATAGGGCGCGCGCGAAACCTTTCGCGGTGCGCCGCGCAACTTTTGGACCTTTTTCCTCATGCCGAACGAACTTCGCCGCATCGAGCGCGCGCTGCTTTCCGTCTCCGACAAGACCGGCCTGATCGAGTTCGCGCGGGCGCTCTCGCGCATGGGCATCGCCCTGGTCTCGACCGGCGGCACAGCCAAGGCGATCGCAGAGGCCGGGCTTGCCGTCACCGACGTCTCCGATCTGACCGGCTTCCCCGAGATGATGGACGGCCGCGTCAAGACGCTGCATCCCAAGGTCCATGGCGGCCTGCTCGCGATCCGCTCGCATCCCGAGCACCAGGCTTCGATGCTCGGCCACGGCATCAAGCCGATCGACCTGCTGGTGGTGAACCTCTACCCGTTCGAGGCGACCGTCGCGGCCGGCAAGCCCTATGACGACTGCATCGAGAACATCGACATCGGCGGCCCGGCGATGATCCGCGCCGCCGCCAAGAACCACCACGACGTCGCCGTCGTCGTCGAACCTGCCGACTATGCCGCCGTCCTCGCCGACCTCGAGGCTCATAAGGGCGCGACCACGCTGAGCCTGCGCCGCAAGCTCGCACAGAAGGCCTATTCGCGCACCGCCGCCTATGATGCGGCGATCTCGAACTGGTTCGCAGGCGAGCTCGGCGACACCTCGCCGGCCTTCCGCGCGCTGGGCGGCAGCCTCGCCGAGACCATGCGCTATGGCGAGAACCCTCACCAATGGGCCGCGTTCTACCGCACGCCGGAGCAGCGCCCGGGCGTCGCCACGGCGCGCCAGGTCCAGGGCAAGCAGCTCTCCTACAACAACATCAACGACACCGACGCCGCCTTCGAATGCGTCGCCGAGTTCGACCCGGCCCGCACCGCCGCCTGCGTGATCGTCAAGCACGCCAACCCCTGTGGCGTCGCCGAGGGCGGGTCGTTGCTCGAAGCCTATGAGCGGGCCCTTGCCTGCGATCCCGTCTCGGCCTTCGGCGGCATCGTCGCGCTGAACCGCAAGCTCGATGCGCAGGCCGCAAAGAAGATCGTCGAGATCTTCACCGAGGTGATCATCGCCCCCGACGCGGATGAGGAGGCGATCGCGCTCGTCGCCGCCAAGAAGAACCTGCGCCTGCTCTTGACCGGCGGCCTGCCGGACGTTCGTGCCGCGGGCCTTTCGCTGCGCACCGTCGCCGGCGGCTTCCTGGCTCTGGCGCGCGACAATGCGGTCGTCGACGACATGGAGCTCAAGGTCGTGACCAAGCGCCAGCCGAGCGAGGCCGAGCTTGCCGATCTGCGCTTCGCCTTCCGCGTCGCCAAGCACGTCAAGTCGAACGCGATCGTCTACGCCAAGAACCTCGCCACGGTCGGCGTCGGCGCCGGCCAGATGAGCCGCGTCGATTCCTCGCGCATCGCCGCCTGGAAGGCCGGCGAGGCCGCGAAGGCCGCCGGCGTGCCCGAGAGCCTGGCCAGGGGTTCGGTCGTCGCCTCCGACGCCTTCTTCCCCTTCGCCGACGGCCTGCTCGCCGCGGCCGAGGCCGGCGCCACCGCGGTGATCCAGCCCGGCGGCTCGATGCGCGACGATGAGGTCATCAAGGCGGCCGACGAGGCCGGCCTCGCCATGGTCTTCACCGGCCATCGCCATTTCCGGCACTGAGACTGCGGGCAGGAGGGCAGGATGCACACCGTCAAGGTCATCGCCGGCGGCTTTGCGCTGCTCGGCCTGCTGCTCATCCTCGCACCGAGGCTGAACACCGGCCGGCGTCATCCCGTGATCTTCGCGATGCGGCTGTTCATCCCGCTCTGGTTCGTCGCCTCGGTGATCAACCTGATCGTCGGCATCAACAGCGCCGGCTACACCTTCCTGCAGGAGGCGCCGATCCTGCTCGTGGTCTTCGGCGTCCCGGCCGCGGTCGCGGCCCTGATCTGCTGGCGCTTCGACAGGAGGACGC
>JAEXUU010000267.1 GCA_023452965.1 Pseudomonadota bacterium
GGGTTGGTCGGGCTTCATCGCGACGGGCAAGCATATCCGTAGCCCCAATGCGAGCTGCGACGTGATTTCGTCGAAGCAGAAGGGCGATGTGCTGACCTTCCTGCTCGGCTGCGAGAGCGAGATCATCTTCGAGAATGTGAGCGTCTCGGTCCGCTTCAAGCCTGATGGCGGGCTCGTCCGTTTCGATCCGGAGTTTCCCGAGGTCGAGACGCCTTATCACCGCTGCGACGGGTGACATGAGGGGCGCCGAGCCGGCCTGAGGTGCCATCGGGTTTCCTGGCAGGCTGCCGAAACAGGAGGGATCCGGGATGCGAGCCAGCTTGAGAGCCAGATTGTCGGGAACGGTCGCGCTGGTTGCGGTCATCGGCCTCGTCCTGCCGCCGACAGCGGGCTTTGCGCAGGGCGCGCGTCCCGCAGCAGCGCCAGGTGCCGCTGCGGCGCCGAGCCCGGTCGCAGACGAGGCCGAGATCGGCTGGCCACGCGTCGTTCCCGATGGCGAGCGCGACATCACCGTCTATCAGCCGCAGATTGAGCGCTGGCAGGACGGCACGCTGGAGGCCCGGGCCGCTGTTTCGGTGGAGCGCCCGGGTGCGGCGTCGCCGACGCTGGGCGTGGTCTGGCTGAAGGCCCACACCGACGTCGACCGCGAGAACGATCTGGTGACCCTCGGCAATATCGAGGTTGTCCGGGCGAGTTTCCCTTCCGATGCAGCCAATGCCGAGGCCTATGCCGCAGCCTTGCGCCAGCACGCCGGCGGCGGCCTGCGATCCCTCTCGCTGTCGCGCCTGCAGGCTAGCCTCGCCGTGTCCGAGGCCGAGACCGGGGTGAAAGAGGTCGCGGTCAGGAACGACCCGCCGAAGATCATCTACAGCGAGAGCCCGGCCATGCTGGTCCTGGTCGACGGCAAGCCGCAATTGCGCCAGATGACCGGCAGCAAATTGCTGCGCGTGATCAACACGCCGGCGCTGATGCTCTTCGACGAGGCGGGCGCGAGCTATTATTTGCGCGCGCTCGGGCGCTGGTGGACGGCGAAGGCGCCGGAAGGCAGCTGGAGCGTTGCGAGCCAGCCGCCGGCGAGCCTCGCGGCGGCGCTGAAGGCTGCGGGCTCGCGCGCCAATCTGATGGACGAGGCGCCGCCCGACATCGCCGAGGCCGTCGCGGCGGGCGCGACCCCGGCGCTGCATGTAAGTTTCGAACCGGCCGAACTGATCCAGACGGTCGGGCATCCCGAATACGCGCCGATTCCCGGCACTCAGCTGCTCTACGTCAAGAACACGGCGAGCCAGGTCGTCGTCGATGTCGCCAGCCAGGAGAATTACCTCCTGGTCTCCGGCAGGTGGTTCCGCGGCAAGTCGCTGCAGAACGGGCCGTGGGAGTTCGTCGCCAGCGACAAGCTCCCGGCCGACTTTGCCAAGATTCCCGAAAGCCATCCCAAGGGCGAGGTGCTCGCTTCGGTGAGCGGAACGGTGCAGGCGCAGGAATCGCTGATCGACAACCAGATCCCGCAGACGGCGGCCGTCGATCGCAAGAAGGCCAAGGCCACCGTGCATTATGATGGGAAGCCGGAACTCAAGCCGATTCCGGGGGCTGGGCTCGACTATGTCGTCAACGCTTCGCTACCGGTCATCAAGGCTGGCGAGGCCTATTATGTCGTCGAGAACGGGGTCTGGTTCACCTCGGCCAGTCTTTCCGGCCCCTGGCTGGTCGCGACCGAGGTGCCGGCTGCGATCTATGCGATCCCGGCAGACTCCCCGCTCCATTACGTGACCTACGCCAAGGTTTACCGGGCGACGCCCGACACCGTCTATGTCGGCTACACGCCGGGCTATTTCGGCACCGTCGTCGCGCCCGGCGGCGTCGTGGTCTACGGCACCGGCTATGCCTATCCGGCCTGGATCGGCTCGGCCTGGTACCCGGCGCCATTGACCTACGGCTATGGCTCAGCCTTCGGCTGGGGCGCCGTCACCGGTTTCACCCTGGGCGCCGTTGCCGGGGCGGCCTGGGCCGGCGGGGCCTGGGCAGGGCCCGGCTGGGGCTGGGGCGGTTGGGGCTGGCATGGCGGCGGCAATGTCGTCGTCAACAATTTCAACTTCAACCAGGCCAACATCTATAATCGCTGGACCCACAATTCCGTGCATTCGCGGATCTATAACCGCAGCGGCAATCGTACAGACGGCCGGATCGGTAACCGTGTCGACGGCCGCGCCGGCAATCGCCTCGAGAACCGTGCCGGCGAGCGCGGCAATCTCGCCGGTGGGGCCCGCACGCGCGAGGCGGCGTCGAACCTGCGGCAGAACCATCCCCGCGCCAACGATCTCTATGCCGGGCGCAATGGCGAGGTCATGCGCCGCGGCGCCGACGGTTGGCAGAGGCACGAGAACGGCCGTTGGCAGAATGCCGGCGGCGGCGATTTCGGACGTTTCGACCGCGAGCAGGCGGCCCGTTTCCGCGGCGAGGGCCTGGAGCATTTCCGTGGCGGCGGCGGTTTCGGCGGTGGAGGCTTCGCCGGCGGCGGCTTTCGCGGCGGTGGCTTCCACGGTGGAGGGGGCTTCGGAGGCGGCTTCCAT
>JAEXUU010000318.1 GCA_023452965.1 Pseudomonadota bacterium
CGCCGAACTCGACAATATCGAGGAGATCCGGATCGGCACGCAGACCACCGATCCGGTCAATGGCGGCGCCGGTGGAACACCGGGCGACACCGTGCAGATTTTCGGCGACTTCTCGACGACGAGCCTGGCGCTCAACACGATCACCATCGACGGCAACGCCGGTGACGACACCATCGACATCACCTCGCTGTCCTCGGCGCACCGCATCGTCTTCAAGTCGAATGGCGGCAACGACACGATCATCGGGACGCTGCGCCCGCAGGACGTGATCGAGCTGCCGGGAGACGCGACCCCGGAGGACTATGACGTCACCACCGAGGACGGCATCACCAAGATGACGAGCCCGGCGCACACCATCTCCTTCAAGACGACGGGCGGCATGCCGCAATTCTCGAACCATGAGGATGATGACGACGAAGATGACGACGACCATCACAACGGCTCCGGCTGCGACGACGATGACGACGATGCCCCGACCAATCCGGCGCCGAGCGCGGGCAGCCCGCGGACCGGCACGCCGCAGGACGATGTCCTGACCGGCACCGGAGCAGCGGACACGCTGGTGGGGCTGGGGGGCGATGACGTGCTGACTGGCCTGGGCGGCGACGATGCCATCTCGGCGGGCGCGGGAGACGATGTCGCCGATGGCGGGGCAGGACGCGACGTGGTCTTCGGGGCGGCCGGGAACGACCAGCTCTTCGGCGGCGCCGGTGCCGACATGCTCTATGGCGAGGCCGGCGACGACAAGCTGTTCGGCGACGGCGGCGACGACCTGCTCTCCGGCGGAACCGGTAACGACACCGTGGTCGGCGGCGCCGGCAACGATGTGATCGTCGGCGAAGTCGGCGACGGCAACGACGCCTATTACGGCGACGGCACCGATGGCGGAGCCGGCACCGACACGCTCGACCTGTCGGCGATCACGGCGAACCTCACCGTCGATCTCGGCAACGGGCTCCTCGGGCGCGGCAGTGCCAGCAGCAGCCAGAGCGGGACCGACTCGCTCTGGAACATCGAGAATGTCGCGACCGGATCCGGCAATGACACCATCACGGCCAGCAATGCGGTGAACGTGATGGAAGGCGGGACCGGCAACGACACCTTCCGCTTCCTGAGCAAGGAAGGGGCGGATGGCGATACGATCCTTGGTTTCGAGCCCGGCGACCGGCTCGACGTCAGCGGCATCGACGCCAATGCGGCGGTGGCCGGCAACCAGGCCTTCACGCTGGTGCCCGGCGCCGACTTCACCGCCTCCGCCCAACTTGTGGTGGTCTACGAGACTCGGGCTGATGGCGATTACACGATCGTCAAGGGGAACGTCGATGCGGCGACGGACACCGATTTCCGCATCGAGCTCAAGGGCAGCCACACGCTGACCTCGGACAACTTCAATCTCTGAGGTCCAACTTCAGGGAGCGGTCCGCGCCCCGGGCCGCTCCCTGCCTTTCCGACATTCCCCCGCGTGTGAATGCTGACGGATTGCGATCATGGCTTCTTCACGAGAACTGGCGAGCGCCAGAAGGCGCGATGCAGCGAAGCTCACGCAGGGCTTCCGCAGTGCCTTCATCTTCCTGTTCGTGATGTCCGGCATCATCAACATCCTGGCGCTGACCGGCTCGCTCTACATGCTCCAGGTCTACGACCGCGCCCTGACCAGCGGCAGCGTGCAGACCCTGGTGGCGCTCTCCACCCTGGCGATCGGGCTTTATCTGTTCCAGGGCGGCTTCGACGTGATCCGCTCGCAGGTCCTGGTGCGCGTCGGAGCGAGGCTCGACGAGGACATCGCGCCGATCGCCCATCGCGTCGCGATCGACATGCCCCGCTTCGGCTTCTCGAGCGCGGAGGCGCTGGAGCGCGGGCGCGATGTCGATACGGTGCGCGCCTTCCTGGGCAGCCAGGGCCCGAGCGCCCTGTTCGACCTGCCCTGGATCCCGCTCTACCTGGCCTTCGTCTACTTCCTGCATCCCTGGCTGGGCGCCCTGACGCTCGGCGGCGCCTTCATCCTGACGCTGCTGACGATCCTCAGCGAGGTGCTGACGCGCCGGCTGAACGGGACCACGCGCCAGGCCGGGATCGTGCGCAACGCGATCGCCGATTCCAATGCCCGCAACGCCGAGGTGCTGAAGGCGATGGGTTTCGCCCATCAGGCCGTCGCACGTTTCGACAGCGCCAATCGCGAGCATCTGGAGCTGCAGACGCAGGCGAACGACCTGGGCGGCACCTTCGGCGCGATCTCGCGCGTGCTGCGCATGATCCTGCAATCGGCGATCCTCGGGCTGGGCGCCTATCTGACGATCAAGGGCGAGCTTTCTGCCGGCGCCATCATAGCGGCCTCCGTCGCCTCCGCGCGGGCCCTGGCCCCGGTCGACCTCGCCATCGCCAATTGGAAGGGCTTCGTCGCCGCACGTCTTGCATTCGGCAGGCTGCGCGACACGGTTGTCGCGCTCAGCCAGGCGGTCGAGCCCATGAAGCTTCCGGCTCCGGCCAAGTCGCTCAAGGTCGAAAAGATCACGGTGGCCGCGCCGGGTTCGGGGCAGATCCTGCTCAGCGAAGTCGGCTTCGAGATGGCGGCCGGAACGGCGCTCGGCGTGATCGGCCCGAGCGGCGGCGGCAAGACGACCCTGATACGCGCCCTGACCGGCATCTGGCCGACGCTGCGCGGCTCGGTCAGGCTCGATGGGGCCGAGCTCAGCCAATGGCCGGAGGAGAGCCTCGGTGCCTCGATCGGCTACCTCCCGCAGGAGGTGAGCCTGCTGGATGCGACGGTCGAGGAGAACATCTCGCGCCTGAGCCCGCGTGCCGACGCCTTCGACATCGTCGCGGCGGCCGCGGCGGCCGGCGTCCATGAGATGATCGTCCGGCTGCCGAACGGCTACCAGACGCAGCTCGGCTCGCAAGGAACCGCGCTCTCGGCCGGGCAGAGACAGCGGATCGGGCTCGCGCGCGCGCTCTATGGCAGACCGTTCCTCGTCGTGATGGACGAGCCCAACTCCAATCTCGACGGCGAAGGCGAGGCGGCCCTCAACGCCGCGGTCGAAGCCATCAAGAAGCGCGGCGGCATCGCCATCATCGTCGCGCACCGGCCGAGCGCGCTCGTCGCCGTCGACTATGTCTGCCTGATCCAGAGCGGCAAGCTCATCGCATTCGGCCCGAAAAGCGAGATCCTGGTGCCCTCGGCGGGACATGGCGCAGGGGCCCCCCCTGCGCCATCGAGCGCTGCTCCGGTCACTCCGATGACCGGTCACTTCAATGCCAAACACGAACGGGTGTCGGCATGATCGAGGTCAAGGCTCTCAAACCCCAAACTCCCAACCTGCCGACGGCCGAGCAGATCTATCGTACGCCCGAGGCTGAAAGCCGGCCCGCGCGCTTGGTCGGCGCGGTCCTGCTCGCAATGGCGGCGATCGCGACCTACATCGCGAGCCTGTTCCCCAGCCTCGCCAGATCCAGTCCGGAGCCCTCCGCCGAGCAGCCGGAGGCAAAGCGCGGCGACGCGCCGGACGTGCTGGGCGCTGTGGCGGAAGAGGAGACGGGAGCACTCGGCGAGGGCGAGAGGGAGCCGGCGCTGGGTTCCGGCGCCCCAAGCGCGCCGGTGGGCGGGATCGCGGATTTTCTCGGGATCGATTCACCGCCGATCGATTATGAGCAGCTGCCATTGCCGCGCTCGGATTCGCCAAAGGCTCCGTTCGGCCTCGACCTGCCGAGCAACGACAACCGCCTGGCACGCAACTTCCAGGCCGTCGCGCCTGTGGGCGAGGGCGGGAGCTCCTCCCGGCCGGCCAGCTCGATGTCAGGAGAAGCAGGTGAGAAGGTTTCGCTGAAGCCGGTCAAAAGCGCCCCACAGGCCGAACCGACCGACAAGGCCAGAAATGAGAAATCCGGCGGCGATGAAAAGTCCGGCGGCGTCAGCGCCAGTTCGGAAGACCGCGCGCCGCGCAACCAGGCGCCCGTCCTGCGCGGCGTCGTCACGCTGCCCAGCATCGGGATGTGCGAGACGCTGCTGGTCTCCGTCGCGGCGCTGCTCTCCGGCGCCTTCGATGCCGACGGCGATACGCTTTCCATCGTCAACCTGCGCGTCTCCGGCGGAACCCTGACCCCGGTCGAAGGCGGCTGGATCTTCAAGCCGGCCGCCGGGTCTCACGGTCCGGTAACGCTGGAATACGAGGTGAGCGACGGCAAGGTCGCGGTTGCGCAGACGGCCGGTTTCGAGGTGGTCGAGTTCAACGAGATCAACGGCACAGCTGCGGACGACATGCTGATCGGCACCGAATGCGCCGACATCATCTCGGGCGGCGACGGGGCAGACAACATCCACGCCCGCGGCGGCAGCGACATCATCCATGGAGGCCTCGGCAACGACCATATCGTAGCCGGCGCAGGCGATGACCTCGTCCATGCGGGCGCCGGCGACGACATCGTGTTCGGCGGTGCCGGCGACGACCTCATCCATGGCGAGGCGGGCAATGACCGCATCTTCGGCGGCGCCGGCAACGACCAGATCTCGGGCGGGGCGGGCAATGACGAGATCCATGGCGAAGACGGTGACGATACCTTGGCGGGCGACGAGGGCGACGACATCATCTCTGGTGGTGCCGGCTCCGACATGATCGGCGGCGGCTCCGGAAATGATCGGCTTTCGGGCGGGACGTCCCCCGACTATCTCTTCGGCGGCCTGGGAGACGACGTCATCTTCGGCGAAGATGGCGACGATTTCATCGACGGCGGCCCTGGCGATGACGATATCGACGGTGGCCCGGGCAACAACATCATCCAGACCGGGAGCGGCAGGAACCGTGTTGTGGCCGCCGATGGCGACAACATCGTCATCGGAGGAAGCGGAGAGGATACGGTCACGCTTGGTGCCGGGCGCGACACGGTGCGCGCGGGTGGCGGCAATGACGTCGTCGACTCCGGCGCGGGCGACGACCGGGTCTTCGGCGAGGACGGCAACGACAAGATTTCCACCGGCGCGGGCAACGATATCGTCTCCGGCGGCAAGGGAAACGATACGATCGAGGCAGGTCCCGGCGCGGACCAGGTGAAGGGCGATGAAGGCGACGACACCTTCGTCGTGACCCTCGACCAGGATGACGATCGCTATGATGGCGGCGACGACACCGACACGCTCGACCTCTCCCGCACGACACAGGGCGTCGAAGTCGATGCGATCGCCGGCACGGCGAAGGGCGCAGAGATCGGCAAGGACATCGCCGTCAACATCGAGGCCATCATCGGCGGCAAGGGCGACGACAAGTTCGTGGTCGGCGACACGCCGACGACGCTCACCGGTGGCGAGGGTGACGATGCCTTCGTCTTCGAGGTTTCGCTAGGCGATGAGCAGCGCGATCTCATTCACGAGATCCTGGACCTCGATGCCGGCGACCGCATCATCGTCAAGCAGTACCAGCTCCGCAGCGACTTCGACGAAGCGGACGACGATCAGACAGAGGCGGAAGGCGAGGACGACCGCTTCAATGCGACCTATGGCGAAGAGGAGACGGCGCAGCCGTTCCGGTTCCGCATCGAGAAGATCGACGGCAATGAACATACCATCGTCGACGTCTATCTCGAGCAGGACGACGAGCGGGATTTCTCGATCCAGGTCCTCGGAAACCACAAGTTCTATTACTTCTAGCCAGCGCAAAGCTGCGTGTATTGCAGCTCGGGCGCGGATGGAGTGGCCGCCGTGAACATGCAGAACTTCGATGCACGCCGGTTCGACACGGCGCCCAAGGTGAACGAGGTCCCGGAGCGTCAGAGCAGCTTCCGGCTCAGGCGCCACGTCATCATCGGCTCGACGCTGGCGCTCGTGCTGATCGTCGGCTGCGGGGGCTGGGCCGCGACCGCCCAGCTCAGCGGCGCGATCATCGCCCAGGGCACCGTCAAGGTGGACCAGAACCTGAAGGAAGTGCAGCATCGCGATGGCGGCATCATCGAGCGGCTGGCCGTCCAGCAGGGCGACAGCGTCGCCGAAGGCCAGATGCTGATCCAGCTCGACGATGTCCAGACACGCGTCGAGCTGAGCATCGTCCGTTCGCAGCTCAGTGAAAATCTCGGGCGCAAGATTCGCCTCATCGCCGAGCGCGACAATTTGCCCGACATCGTATTCCCGCCCGGGCTGGCGGAACTCTCCGAAGAGGCGCCCCACATCATCGAGGGCGAGACCCGGCTTTTCGCCGGGAACAAGAC
>JAEXUU010000349.1 GCA_023452965.1 Pseudomonadota bacterium
CCCGGGCCGCGGGTGGCCCGGGGACTTTTCATTTCGTGACCTTCACATCGCTGCGGAAGAGGACGAGCCAGTCGTCCGACGGTATCTGGCGGCATTCGCCCATCGTGCTGAGCGTCGTGAGCGCGAAGTCGGAGCCGGTCCAGGCGTAGGTGCCGGAGCCGCCGCAATCGCCGATGCCGCGGCCCTTGGCGAAATAGCCGAGCTGGCCGTCCTTCGGGGTGAAGTCCGAATTGGTCAGCACGTTGTTGTCGTTGCCGGCGAAAGCGACCTTTCGAGCGCCGGCCACCGCATCCCCCGTGACCAGCCAATAACCGGTGAGGATATTGTAGGCGCCGGCGCCGCAGTATAGCCCGATGAGCCTGCGCCCGCCATCGAGCGGCCAGACCCGGTCGGGATTGTAGCGGGCGCCTTCTTCATCCTGCTCGCAGGCGTCCGGATCGCTCGTTTTCAGGTGCTTGCGCAGGGCCGCGGCCAGTGTCTTCGCCGCGCCTTCGGCCAGCGCCGGCCCGGTCGCCCTGGCGGTGATCACTGGCAGGGCCGGCGGCGACGGTACGGTGCTCGCGGCAGCGGGGCCCTTGCGGACCAGCGCCCTCGACGTGTTGAGCCGGCCCTGCTGCTCGTCGATCCAGAGCATGGCCGCGACCGAGCCGGCGAGCGAGATCGCGTAGCTCTTCCCGGCCAGGGACGCCGAGAGCTTCGTCGCCTTGCGCGCCGCGGCAATCAGCGCCGCGGCGTCGGCTTCCGAAAATACGATGCGGGCGGTCTCGGCGTCTTCGACCGTGGCGGCCAGCGGCTTGCCGCCGGAGGGGAAGGGCGCGCCGTCGAGCTTGAGGCCGATCGCGAGCGGCGCCTTGAGCTTCTCGCCCGTCAGCTTGAGCGAGAGGGAGATGGCGCCGTCAGGGCCGGCGGGCCTTTCGAGCCTGAGGTAGCCGACGGTCTCGGCGGTTTCATCGGGCAGCGAGAGCGCGGTGCAGCTGCGAAGGTTGTCGCAGCCGGCGATCCAGTCGCGGAAGGTCTTGCCCTGGCTCTGCGCCGATGCCGGAGCCGTCGCGGCCATGAGGATCGCGCCGCAAAGCGGACCCAGCCTCGCCACCAACCATCCCGTGCCCATCGTCAGCTCCAGCGTTCCGCCGCCTTGTCATCGACTTCCTTGGCCTCGACCCAGTCGCCGAGCGTGCCATCGGCGAGGTGCTCGCGCTTCCAGAAGGGCGCGCGGGTCTTGAGATAGTCCATCAGGAAATCGGCGGCCTCGAAGGCCTCGCGGCGATGGCTCGATGCGGCGATCACCAGGACGATCTGCTCGCCTGGCCTGATCAGGCCGAAGCGGTGGATCGCAACGAGGCCGGAGAGCGGCCAGCGCGCGGCAGCTTCAGCGGCGACGCGCGCGATCTCGGCTTCGGCCATCCCCGGATAATGCTCGAGTTCAAGCGCCGCGAGGCGGCCGCTCTCATCGCGGCAAAGCCCGGTGAAGCTGACGACGGCGCCGATATTGGCGTTGCCGCGGGCGAGCGCCGCGACCTCGGCGCCGAGGTCGAAATCCTCGCGCTGGATGCGGATGATCGGAGTCATCACGCAAGCTCCGAAAGAAAGCGCCGGTTTTCCCGAACAGTCATCCCGGCCGAAGCGAAGCGGAGAGCCGGGATCCATGCCTGAACCGTTCCGGAATGGATCCCGGGTCTCCCTAGGGTCGCCCGGGATGACCAGAAAAGTTCACTCACGCTCAAAGAACTCTCACCCACCGGTCATCGGCGGGAAGAAGGCGATCTCGCGGGCGCCGGCGATCGAGGCGGCCGGCTTGGCATGGGTGTGGTCGATGGCGGCCCGCACGATCGCCTCGTTCTCGAAGGCGAGCTCATAGCCCTCGCCGCGGGTCTTCAGCCAGCGCACCAGCTCGGCGACGGTCCCCGTGCCCGGCGGCGGCGTGACGATCTCGTCGGCGAGGCCGACGCGCTCGCGCACCCAGGCGAAATAGACCAGCTTCAGCGATTGGGTGGCAACGTGCTGGTTCATGGCGCGCGCTCATCCATGGCGACGAGGTGCCGGATGCCGGCGTTGAGATAGTCCCAGCCGGTATAGATCGTCAGCAGGGCGGCGACCCAGAGCATGACGATGCCGATCTGCGTGTTGTGAGGCAGGACCTGATCGCCTGCCGGACCGACGACGAGGAAGCCGAGCGCGAAGAGCTGCGCTGCGGTCTTCCATTTCGCGACCTTGCTGACGGGGACGCTGACCTTGAGGTCGGCGAGGAATTCGCGCAGGCCGGAAACCAGAATTTCGCGGCAGAGGATGACGATCGCCGCCCAGATCGACCAACCGTGAATAGTGTCGGTATGGACGAGCATCAGCAGGAGAGCACAGACCAGCAGCTTGTCGGCGATGGGGTCGAGCATGCGGCCGATCGCCGATTGCTGGCTCCAGGCGCGGGCGAGCCAGCCGTCGAGATAGTCGGTGACGGCCGCCGCGACATAGATCGCCAGGGCCGCCCAGCGGGCCCAGTCGTCGCGCGGCCAGAACAGCAGCGCCACCAGCGCCGGAATCGCAGCGATCCGGCCATAGGTCAGCAGGTTTGGCAGCGACCAGGGGCCGCGTCGCCGGATAGCGTCAGGAAGAATCGTCACGAAGGATACCAAGCCGCGCGTTTGCGACAGCGTCAACACGCAACACGGTGATTGCATGGCGAAGCTGCGTTGCGAAATCGGCAGGTCGCCGGTGGAGCAGGTTCGCGGGGCGTGCGAGCGAACCTGCCGGTAACGACCTTCAGCGGTCGTGAAAATGATCGTGAACGGCCTTTGCGGTCGCCGCGTTGACGCCGGGCGTCCTCATCAGGTCGTCGAGCTTGGCGCGCTGGATCGCCTTGACCGTGCCGAAATGTAGCAGGAGCGCGC
>JAEXUU010000409.1 GCA_023452965.1 Pseudomonadota bacterium
CGGTTGGAGGGCGTGAATGGCTGGTCATGCTGCAAGCGCGATGGTGCAGGTTTGAAGAGAACCGGCGCTTCAAGCCGCCATTCAATGCCCATGAGGTTGTCGATCATTTGTCGGCGTTCGAACTCGAGGTCGTCGAACTGGAAGCGATCCATGACGGCTTGACTGGACTGCTTGGTCGAACGTGCGAATATCCGGTCCTGTTCGCCGAACGCCACCCGGTCTCGACCGGGTCTCGTCTTCAGGCGATGCGCGCTCGTCCACACGTCACGATGCGGCCTGTGATCAAGGGGCGTGATAGGTTGGTGGTCATCAAGTGACGGCCACACGTCTCGAGACCGCGAGCGGTGTCGTCTGGATGCTGCTCTCGATAGGCATGGAGGTACCGCATGGCTGACCTGGGTATTCGCGAGTTTGATCCCGCCGAGGTGCTCACGAGCTCTGAACGCATCGCCGCCTACATTCAGGTCGTCGCCGATGACATGGACCATGACGCTGGAGAAATCACTCGGGCGTTTCGCGTCGCGGTGCGAGCGCGCGGGGCGTCGATCGTCGCGGCCGGCGCCGGCCTGTCCGAGGAGGCCCTTCACGAGGCCCTGGCGGAGGGCGCCGACCCGTCGTTCGCAACTGTTCTGAACATCGCCCGTGCGGTCGGTGTGCGGGTGAGTTTCCAGTCCACGAACTGAGCATTCCGGAGATGATCATGATCCCATCGAGCCTGCTGGAGACCCGAGAGTTCGACGCCGCGAACTACATCGAGACACCGGCCGATGTCGCGGCCTATCTCAAGCTCGCTGCGGCGGAAGGGGAGGGGCCTGAGGAATTGACGAGCGCCCTGGGCGTCATCCTCCGATCTAAGGGCGGCCAACGCCTCTCTCTGGCGGCCTTCGTCGGCCTCCTGCACGAGGTCGGTTTGGAGATGCGCGTAAGCACGGTCTGAACGGTCGTCGACGCGCAAGATTTCATCTCGGGGCGCGGGCCGAATTTCTGCGTTGAAACGCAGCGTGTGGTCCTCTGGAAGGCGGTGTCGCCAAGGGCGTCAGGCTCGGTTTACGCCCTTGCGGCCTAGAGGTTTGTGCTGCCTTTTGGTAGGTCCGAGACCCTGTGCATTTTCGCGCCGATCGCCCTGGAGGGGACGCGTTCAGAAACCTCCCGCGGGAGGTGCACACATTACGCACACCTGCGGTTCGTGTAATTGGCTGAAATTATTGGATAAATTAATTACGAATGGGTAGGCACGTCGACGGTGTTACAAGAGGCGAAATCGCCGTTTATGCAGTGGAAACAGCATCTTAGGGTGTGCACTTCGATGTGCACACCTCCCGAGTCCCGGATTCGTATGGCGACGAAACTGCCTAGGATCACCGGGCCATGTTCAGCCGAAGACAAAAGCTCGGCTTAGCGAGATATCGCGCACAACCGGCAGGCCTATCGGGCGGATTCTCGACGTGGCCATCAAGAACCTATCTGTTGATCGAAAAGACTGGGTAGCCCAGCAGGCCGGCTACCAGACTATGCTGACCATGGCGCTCCTTACGGCGCTGGCCAGAAAGCAGTTGGGCAATGATCAGTTCGCGCAGGTCCGTGACCTTGCAGCCCAGGCCGCTCTTCACGTGTTCGGCCCTCTCGGGGAACGGCCGTTCGATATCCCGGTCGGGCTCCGCATGGATGAGAGGTTGGCGACCATATTCATGGCCTTCCTGGCCGATGACGATAGGTGAGTGATCGCGTCAACGGGGGCGTCTCAAGCGAGGGACCCCCACCGTATCGAACGATGGATCAAGCCATAAACCCGTGTTGAGTTGCAGTTCGGACCCGTGAGCTCGGTGGGCGGTGAAGGCGCAGGGATCTCTGAGGCAGCTAGAAGGGGAGACCGGGCGCCAATGGGCCCGTTCAAACGACGCTTATGGATGCGGTGACTCGTCTTTCCCTGAGCGAGGACCCAGGAGGCCTTTATCAGCGTGGTTGGCCCCCGAAGGGGTGGGAGACGTAGCCCAACGGCCGAAACCGTATTCAACCTATGAAGCGACCCGGGCGGCGGTTCAAGAGGAGATGAATTCCTTGAGGGGAGGCGTGCCTCCTTCCGGCGCCGTAACCATTTAACAATCCGCTGTTACTAGCTGTGCCGTATGCGGGGCGACGCCCTGTGATCTGCTCCCCGAAAACTGGATCACCGGACGTTAGAGTTTTCCGCTGAGATTTCCCTGGCGGGGAAGGAGCGGAAACCATGAAGGCATCGGCTTTCTCGGACGCCCAAAAGGCGTTCATTCTGAAGCAGGGCGCCGACGGCGTGCCGGTGGCGGAGATCTGTCGACGGGCCGGGATCAGTCCGGCGACCTACTTCAACTGGAAGAAGAAGTACGACGGTCTGCTGCCGACGGAGATGAAGCGGCTGAAGCAGCTCGAGGACGAGAACGGTCGGTTGAGGAAGTTGGTCGCCGACCTCTCGCTCGACCGGGAGATGCTGCAGGACGTGATCCGGCGAAAGCTCTGAGGCCTGGTCGCAAGCGCGAGCTGGTGGCCGGCGTCTGTGGTGACTGGGGTGTGTCGATCCGGCGGGCTTGCCGGGTGCTGGAAATGGACACCTCGAGCTTTCACTACAAATCCCGCCGCCCCGACCAGGCCGGCCTCGAAGCCCGCATCAAGGCGATTTGCGAGACGCGCGTGCGCTACGGCTATCGCCGGGTGCATGTGCTTCTCCAGCGCGAGGGCTGGAGAACAAACATCAAGAAGACCCACAGGATTTACAACGCCTTGGGCCTTCAACTGAGAAATAAGACGCCCAAGCGGCGAGTGAAGGCCAAGCTCCGGGAGGACCGTATTGAGGCCACGCGGCCAAACGAAACCTGGGCCATGGATTTTGTCCACGACCAGTTGGCGACCGGCCGCAAGATCCGCATTCTGACCGTGGTGGACACCTTCTCGCGCTTCTCGCCGGTGATCGATCCCCGATTCACCTACCGGTCTGAAAACGTCGTGGAAGCGCTCGACAGGGCCTGCGCAAAGCTCGGCTATCCAAAGGCGATCAGGGTCGATCAGGGCACGGAGTTCGTCTCCCGCAACCTTGACCTATGGGCCTACGCCCATGGCGTCACCCTGGACTTCTCTCGTCCGGGCAAGCCCACGGACAACGCCTTTATCGAAGCCTTTAACGGCCGCTTCCGGGCCGAGTGCCTGAACGCCCACTGGTTCCTGACGCTTGCCGACGCGGCCGAAAAGTTGGAGGGTTGGCGCAGATACTACAACGAGGATCGGCCCCATGGGGCCATTGGCAACAAGACGCCGATCACGCTGATGAATCCGGGTGACATAGCCAGCCTGTCACCCTGACTCGGGCCGGAAAACTCCAGCCTCGGATGCTCCAGAAAACGGGGGCGGATCACGGCCAGCAGGCGCTTCAGCTTTCCGTTCTCATCTTCCAGGGCGCGCAGACGCTGGGCGTCCGACACGCTCATCCCGCCGAACTTGGCCTTTCAGGCGTAGATCGTGCCCTCGGACACGCCGTGCTTGCGCGCCAGCTCGCCCGCTTTGGCGCCGGCCTCGTTCTCCCGCAGGATCCCGATGATCTGCTCTTCCGTGAATCTCGCTCGTTTCATTCCGTCCGTCCTTTCAAGGGCCGGAC
>JAEXUU010000415.1 GCA_023452965.1 Pseudomonadota bacterium
GCGGGGGGGGGGCGGCCCGCCGCCGACGACATAGGTCAGCGCATCGCCGGTGCGCAGGAGCTCGGCGAGGATCGCGATGGCGACGGCAAGGCCCGCCGCCATGCTGGCCAGGGCGACCTGCCTCGCACGGCGCGGCGCGAGCGCCAGGATCGCCAGAACGCCGAGGACCGGCAAGGTCAGCGCCAGCACGAGCAGGTAGCCGCCCGGCGTGGGAACATGGACAGGGGCCAGGGCGAGCGGCGTCATGACTCGGCTCGCGGCGTTTCGCCGGCGGCCGGCGGCTCGAGGCTCTCGCGGCCGGTGAGATCGAACAAGCGTCGCAGCAGCGCCACGCCGAGTGCGCTGGCCGAGAAGGCGACGACGATGCCGGTGATCACCATGGCCTGAGGAACGGGATCGCCCGGCAGGCCGGCCGCCGCGCCGCGGCGTGCCACCGCCCCGAAGACCATGAAGATGCCGGCGCCGAGGATGTTGAAACCGACCAGCCGGCGCAGCAGCCCGGGATGGGCGATCACGACGAACAGGCCGATGCCGGCCAGGGCCGCGCCGCACAGGCCGAACAGGGTCGCGGTGTCGTAGATGCCGGAGGTCACGGGGCCGGTGCCCTGTTGGCCGGGCCGGCGACGAGCAGGCCGAGCGCGAGAGCGATCGCGACCGTCAACGCTGCTTCGATGCCGACGATCAGCGCCTTGGCCAGGGGCTCGGGATAGGCGAGGAAGCCGCCAGCGACGGCAAAGCCGAGGAAGCCGATGGCGAAGAACAGGGCGGGGCCGCCGGCCAGCAGGAGACGCAGCATCAGGCTCCGCGTCTCGGGCGCCGGGCTGAGCCCGGCCAGCATAACGAGCAACCACATCGCCGCCAGGATGCTGCCGGCCTGGAAGGTGCCGCCCGGCGCGTCGGCGCCGACCCAGACCATGTAGACCGCGATCAGCACCCCGAAAGGAGGCAGCGTGCGCGCGAGATAGAGCAGCGGCTGCGGCGGGTTCGCCTCCTTCAACTCCGGCGCGCCGCCCCAGAGATGATCCGGGGTGAGCGCCCAGACGCCGAGCAGCGCGAGCAGCACGACGACCTTTTCGAGCAGCGTGTCCAGTGCCCGGTAGGCGAGCAGCACTGCTGTAACCGGGTTGCCGAGTCCGGTCGCCTCGATCGCCGCAAGCGCCGGCGGCGCCAGAGTCGGTGCCGGCGAGGGGAAGGCGAGCACTGCGAAGCCAAGGCCGAGGGCGACCGCAATGCTGGTCAAAGCAGCGACGATGGTCGTGACACTCTTGCCTTGGCGCGCGGTGCTGCCGACTGGCTTGCCACGGCGCAGATGCGCTTCGGCACGCAGCAGCAGCAGGCCGGTGATGCCGCCGCCGATCGCCGCCTCGGTCAGCGCGACGTCGATCGCTCCAAGGCGTGTCCAGGCCAGGCCGAGCAGCAGCCCGAAGGCGATGAAGGCGATGATCGCATTGCGGTCGTCGCCGGTCCGGGCGACATGGATCGCCAGCACGACGAGCCAGGCGACGAGCGCGAGGTCGAGGAGCAGGGTCATCGGCCGGACTTGCGGCGATGGAGGGCGCCGGCGATCAGCTGGCTAGCGGTCGCGGCCGAAAGCTGGGCGAGCAGCCAGACGCAGACCAGCTTCAGCCCGCCGGCGATGCTGCCGAGCTGGGGCAGGAGACCGAGCACGATCAGACCGAGGCCGAGATTGTCGGCCTTGCTGAGCGCGTGCAACCGGCTCAGCGTGTCGGGAAAGCGCAGCAGGCCGAGCGTTCCGGCGAGGAAGAGCAGCGCGCCGCCGGCGACCATGACAAGCGTGAAGAGATCCGCGAGCGCGCTCATCGCTCGTCGCCCTTCGGTGCTGACACATCGCCCGGCTCATCCGATTGGCCGAGGGCGAAGGCGGCGCAGGAAAAGGCCGCGAGCAGCATCAGCAGCAGCGCGACATCGGTCATCGCCGGGGCGTTCGAGGCCGTGCCGAGCAGGAGCAGCGCTGCGGCGGCGCCGGTCCCGAGCAGTTGCACCGACATCATGCGTTCGACCGCGAGCTCCGAGCGCAGCACCCTGAACAGGCCGAGCGCCGTGACGGCCAGGATGAACAGAGCCGCGCCGGTGAGGAATTCAGCCATTGCGGCCTCCGTCCTGCAGCGTCTCGCAGAACGCGGCCTCGTCGGCGGCGAGCTGTTCGGTCACTGGCTCGCGCAGGTCGAGGCAGTGGATGTGAAGCGTGCCGTCTGGCTCGGCCGCGACAGGGAGCTTGCCGGGTTGCAGGCTCATCACGGCGCAGCAGGCCTGGCGCGCCATGCCGGCGGGCAAGGCGGTCCGGGAGGTGACGAAGCCCGGCTGGAGTGGGGGAACGGGCGCGAAGGCGCGGCGCGCGACGTCGAGCCCGGCTGCGACCGACTGGGGCAGGAAGCGGACGAGGAAGCGCAGGATGCCGGGCAGGGACAAGCCGCCGCGCGCCGGCCAGAGAATCGCGCTCGTCCAGGCTGCCGCAGCTGCCGCGACGATCCCGACCGGCAGGTCCTTCAGGGCGGGACCCATCAGGACCAGCCACAAGGCGAGGAAACCGGCCCCACGGGTCAAAAGCACATGCCTCGGGGCAGGACTGTCGGGCATCGGTGCCGTTTCTCGCGAGCCTTCATGCCGGCGCGTTGCCATGTCGAGCGCGACGGCGTCTGGCCGAAGGCATGTCGACGCTGCGCCAAACTGCGGTTTCACAGGCCGGGATCGGCTTGATGACCTGAGCCAAGGGTACCGTTCGGTCATGCCATGGGCATCAGCCCCCAGTCTCAATCCTGTGCCCGGCGTCCCATTCTCGCCTTCTGCCGTCCGAACGGGCGGCAGGGAGGTGCAAGGCCGCGCGAGGCCGGCTATCCCTTGGCGCGTGCCGGTCGGAGCGAACGGCAGGCCGGGGGAGCGAGAGATGCGGATCAGACAGCCAGGCATGCCGGCCAGAGCCGATCATGGGCGGGGCGTCTGAGCATGGCGCCAATCATCGAGCCGCGCGACGGCGACGCCGAGGATGATTTCAGCAGTACCAAGAAGCGTTCGCTGCTGGCGATCGCGGGCAGCCTGCTCGGCGAGATCAACCTGCCGAAGCTGGCATTGGCCTGGGTCATCCTCGCGCTGGCGCCGGGGGTGCTGCTCGGGCTGGCGCCCCTCGTCGCGACCGCCTGGTTTACCTCGGTCGCGGATCGGATCTTCGCGCTCGCGGGCATCGGCTCGCTGCTGCTCCTCGCGCTGATCGCGGTGGTCGGCTGGTACGGTTTCAGGCCGCTGCTGCGCCTGGCCGAACGCAGCTTCTGGTCGCTGAACTCGCTCGCCGTGCAGCCGGTCTACGCCCTGTGCCGCGAGGGGCTGCGCCATCTCGCCGAAGGTTTCCTCTCGGCCGGCGCGAACGAGGACAAGCGAGCCTTCCTGCGGGCGGCGACCGCGGTCGGCGCCGGGCTGCTCGCCAGTGCGGGCGCTGCCGCCGTGGCGGGCCTCGCCTGGCCGGCGACACGCTGGTCCGGCGAATTCGCCGACCTCGCCCAGCCCTTGCGGCTGATCGTTCCCTCGCTCGCCAATACGGTCACGGTCATGGCGGGCTATCTCGCGCTCGCCTCGCTCGTCTGGGGCCTGGCCGACGGCCTGATGGACCAGCCGCGCGATCTCGGCGGCTTCGACGAAGCTCCGGCGGGGGCGCGGCGCTGGCGGGTGGCGCATTTGTCCGACATCCATGTCGTTGGCGAGCGCTACGGCTTCCGGATCGAGAGCGGCCGCGCCGGGCCGCGCGGCAATGAGCGCCTCGCTTTGGTGCTCGAAAGGCTGGACGAAATCCATGCCGAGGAGCCGCTCGACCTCCTGCTCATCACCGGCGACATGACCGATGCCGGGCGCTCGGCCGAATGGGCGGAGTTCCTCGATCTGATGGCGCGCCATCCTGCGCTGGCGGAACGCTGCCTGATCCTGCCCGGCAACCATGATCTCAACATCGTCGACCGGGCCAATCCTGCCCGGCTCGAACTGCCGACGAGCCCGGGCAAGCGTCTGCGCCAGATGCGGACGCTCTCGGCGATGGCGGCGATCCAGGGCGAGCGCGTCCAGGTGCTCGATCGCGAGCGGACGGGGCTGGCGAGCACGCTCGCCGCCGCACTGGAGCCGCACCGCGAGGCGATCGGCGTCTTCGCCGATGCCGGCACGCTCCGGCTGTCGGCGGGGCTTTCGGCCGTCTGGGCCGATGTCTTCCCGATGGTGCTGCCGCCGGCCGAGGAGGACGGGCTCGGCGTCATCCTGCTCAACTCCAATGCCGAGACGCATTTCTCCTTCACCAATGCGCTCGGCCTGGTGGCGGAGGAGGATCTGCAGGCGATGCTCGCCGTGCTGCGGCGCTTCCCGAAGGCGCGCTGGATCATCGGGCTGCACCATCACCCGGTCGAATACCCGCAGCCGGCCAAGGCCTTCTCGGAGCGGATCGGCACGGCCCTGATCAATGGCAGCCGCTTCGTGCGCCAGCTCAAGCCGATGGCGCACCGGCTGGTGGCGATGCACGGGCACCGTCATGTCGACTGGATCGGGCGCTGCGGGCCGCTGAAGATCGTCTCGGCGCCATCCCCGGTGATGGAGGCGACGGACGACATGCCGACGGGCTTCTACATCCACACTTTGGCCGCCGCCGCCGATGGCGGGCTCGCCTTGCTCGCGCCGGAGCGGATCGAGATCGCGCCCCGGCCGGTCGCCACTCTCAGTTCCTGAGGACGGCGGCGTCGGCGTCCGATGCTTCGTCCTTCTCCGGCGATCCGAACAGCTCCGCGAGCCAGAGGCTCGACGGGTGCTGGGCGCAGAAGGTCAGGAAGGCGATGGTGATCGGCACGCCGATGAAGGCGCCGAAGACGCCCCAGAGATAGCTCCAGAAGAACACCGAAAACAGCACCATCGCTGGCGAGATCGAGAGCGCGCTGCCGGCGACGCGCGGCTCGATATAGCTGCCGACGGTGAACTGGATCAGGTTGAGACAGGCGAAGACCCCGAGCATCGCCTGCCAGGAGCCGAACTGCGTCATCGCAAACAGGGTCGGGAACAGCGTGGCGACGAGCGGGCCTAGGAAGGGGATGTAGTTCAGCAGGAAGGCGATGAAGCCCCATTCCTCGGCGAGCTGCAGGCCGATGAGCTTGGCGAAGGCCCAGACCAGGACGCCGGTGATCACGCTCATCCAGGTCCGGACCAGCATGTAGCGGCGGATCTTGCGGGCGGTCGCCATGGCGCCGCCGAGCAGGACCTGGCTGGTCTCGCGGTTGCGCATGCCGCGCAGCTTGCGGCCGAAATCGTCGACCTCGAGCAGGCCGAGGATCACATAGACCATCACGACGATCCAGAAGCTCATCGTGGTGTTGAGGCGCCCGGTGATCGTCTGGGCGGTGCGCAGCATCCAGGAGACGTTGAAGTTCTCCGACCAGACGCCGGCGACCGCGATGCCATGGCCTTCGAGCCAGAGCACACCCTGGTCGTAGAACATCTGGAAGCGGGCGGCATCATTGACGATCCAGCGGCCGACGCGGCCAAAGGCCCAGGCGATCAGCCAGCCGAAGGCGAAGAAGACGACGATCATCACGGCGATGCTGATCACGAGCGCCAGCATCCGCGGCAGCACGGACTGCAGGCGCTTCTGCAGCGGCCAGACCAGCGCGATGATGAAGAGCGCGAAGGCGACCGGCGCGAAGACCGAGCTCGCGATCGAGAGCGCGGCGACCGCCAGGATTGTGGCGATCAGGATCTGCGCGCCGTGAAAGATCTTGCCGGTCGTCATCTCTTGTCCTGGTTAGGCATTTCGTTGCGGCGGGAGGGCGTCTCAGACGCCCTCGGTCAGCTCGTCGAGATCGAGTGTCGAACTCTTGCCGATAGCATCGCGGTGCTCCCGGTAGAAGGTTTCGGCGGAGCGCCGGCCTTCATTGTGGAGCATGGTGAGGAATTCCCATTCGGCGTTCAGCTTGGAGGAGTAGCCGAGCTGCGCCATGGTCTCGCC
The DNA here is from genome assembly GCA_023452965.1 of Pseudomonadota bacterium. Next base: position 5,984 of record JAEXUU010000415.1, read on the forward strand.
GGTGATGCGGTGCAGGCGCATGCGGGCCCAGCGCGCGCTCTCGCCGGTCGCGGCCCCGGCGCTCTGGCGCAGCAGCGCCATCATCCGCAGCTCCTTCAGCAGTACGGCGTTGAACGAGACCTCGTTGAGCCGGTTCAGGATGTCGCGGGCGGTGCGCGGCGTGCCGGGACGCTCGACCGGGTTGATCTGGACGAGGATGGTGTCGAGCGCGTCGCTCTCCCGGATCAGCGGCGTCATCGTCGGATTGCCGGAATAACCACCGTCCCAATAGCTTTCGCCATCGATCTCGACGGCTTGGAATAGGGTCGGCAGGCAGGCCGAGGCAAGCAGCACGTCGGGCGTGATCTCGGCATTGCGGAAGACGCGCCCGCGGCCGGTGCGGACATTGGTGGCGGTGATGAAGAGCTTGATGGGGCTCTTCGCGAGGCCGTCGAAATCGATGACCTCGGCCAGGATGTCGGTCAGCGGGTTGGTGCCTGCCGGGTTGAGGCTGTAAGGCGAAACGACCCTCGACATCATGTCCATAGCGACGAAGAGCGGCGAATTGTCGAGCGTCCAGCGGCCAAGCAGGATGTCGAGCGGGCTGCGCTGGAAGGGGCTGAAGCGCGCCGCCTCGGAGACCTTGCGCCAGAACAGATCGAGCGCCTCGCGCGCGCCGGCCCGGCCGCCCTTGGCGAAGCCGGAAGCCAGCACCGCAGCGTTCATGGCGCCGGCCGAGGTTCCGGAGATCGCCTCGATCTCCAGCCATTCCTCCTCCAGGATGCGGCACAGCACCCCCCAGGTGAAGGCTCCGTGCGCCCCGCCGCCCTGGAGCGCGAGGTCGATACGCAGGGAGGGGCGCGCGGAAGGCTTGCCATTCTTGCCGGAGCGGGCCGGTGAAGGAGTGCTGGTCACGTCGTACCCATCCTGATTGCAGGGCTTGCCGGGGACGTCACGCTGACTTCACCAGACCGGAGAACCCGGCGACAGCGAGCAGGCTCAGCGCCCAGCCAACGACCGACTGGAAGTAGAAGTAGTTGATCGCGACGCGCCCGCCCGGCTTGGCGGGGTTCGGCCGCCAGAACGTCCGCTGTCCCATGTCGAGCACCGGCAGCAGCGTGTCGAGCGAGTACATCCAGGGGCTGAAGGCGGGATAGCTC
>JAEXUU010000417.1 GCA_023452965.1 Pseudomonadota bacterium
GTGCATGAGCGAGACCAGGACGAACCCCTACGACGCCGTCGCCTATCCCGGCCACGCCTTCTCCCAGACCCATCCCGGGCATCTGGCGACGATCGCGCATTTCCACGGCATGCAGCCGGCGCCGACGGCGACGATGCGGGTACTGGAACTCGGTTGCGGCAGCGGCGGCAATCTGATCCCGATGGCGCTGCAATCACCCGGCGCCAGCTTCGTCGGCATTGACCTCAGCGCCAGCGCGATCGCCCGGGCCAAGGCCGAGGCCGGCGAACTCGGTCTCGACAACATCGCTTTCCACCATCTCGACATCATGGCGGCGGATGCCGGCCTTGGAATGTTCGACTACATCCTGGTGCACGGCGTCTATTCCTGGGTGCCGCCCTTTGTGCGCGAGCGCATCCTGGCGCTGTTCGGCGAATTGCTGCGGCCGCAAGGCCTAGCCTATGTCAGCTACAACGCCCTGCCGGGTTGCCGGCTGCGTGATCTCGCCCGCGACATCATGCTCTACGAGACGCGCGACATCGAGGAGCCGCTGGAGCGGGTCAGGGTCGCACGCGCCGCGATCAAGCGCTTCGCCGAGGCGACCGATCCCGGCTCGTTCTACGGAGCGGCGCTGCGCGAGCGCCTGCAGCAGATCGACGAGATCCCGGACAATGTCCTCTACCATGACGATCTCAATCCCGGCGCGCGCGCCTTCGCGCTGCACGAGGTGCTGGACGCCGCAGCACCGCACGGGCTGCAATTCCTCGCCGAGGCCTCGTTCCCGAATAATTTCGGCGGGGCGCAAGGGCCGGCCCAGCAGATCCTGAATGCGATCCCGGTCGACGAGCCGCTGCGCCAGGAGCAGTCGCTCGACCTTCTGATCGGACGCTGCTTTCGCCAGACGCTGCTGTGCCGCTCGGATGTCGTGCTTCACCGCGGCTTCTCCCGCTTTACGCTTGCCCCCTATCATCTGGCGGCGAATGTTCGGGAGGCCGAGGAAAAGGATGACAGGCCCGGCGTCGGCGGGTTCCTGTTCGGCAGCGACGTCCGGCTTGCCGTCGACCTCGACAGCGCCAAGGCAGCCTTGCGAGCGCTCGGCCGGGCCTGGCCCGGCAGCATCGGCCATGCCGAGCTTGTTGCGATCGCCCTGCGCGAAGCCAGCGATAGCCTCGGCCCCGATATCGAGCGCGAGACAAGCCGGCTCAACGAGGCGCTGACGGCGATCTACCGGGCCGGCCTACTGGAGATCAGCCTGGAGCCGCACCGGCTCACCACGGCCGTCAGCGAGCGGCCGGTGGCGAGCCTGCTGGCGCGGCGGCAGGCGCTGAGCGGCAATGAGGTCACCGATCTGCGCCACCGCGCCGTGGCGCTGGACGGCGTCGTGGTGCGCAAATTCGTCAGCCTGCTCGACGGCACGCGGACGGCGCCGATGCTGCTGGCCGAGATGAACGATTTCCTGGCCGAGGCGCAGGCCTCGGGAAGCGACAGCGCGCGCTTGCCGCAGCGCGCGACCGCGGACGAGGTCGAAATGCATCTGCGCGACGTGGCGCGGCTCGGCCTGCTGGCGAGCTGACATTGTCGCAGGTCCGTTGCACGCGTATCCTGCAGCGTTGCCCGAGCAGAAGGCGGCTGTGGAGCTGTGTGATCGCGGGCACGGCCGATATCGCCGGCGGTAGCGAGGCATGAGCCAGCGCTTCAAGCAGTTTCAGGCCGCGTTCCGGGAAGATGCCTGCCTCGAGGCGATGATGCAGGCGAGCCGGGGCGGCATCAACATCGCCTGTCCGGCCTGCGGCCGGGTTTCGGCCTTCGTGCCGCGGGTCAAGTTGCGCGCCTATGCCTGTGGGCACTGCAATTTCATGGTCTCGCCTTGCGCCGGGACGCCGCTGGAGAGCCGCCGGACCTCGCTGCAGCTCTGGTTCTTCGCGGTCAGGGTGCTGGCCGAGCGAGGGTCCAAGGCAGCGGCGTCGACGCTGGCGCGCGAGGCGGGAATCTCGATCGAGCACGCCCGGCGGATGATTGGAGAACTCGAAGCCGCCGCCAAGGACGGGCGCGGCTGGTTCACGGCCGCCCGCAAGGCGGTAACGGGCGATGTTGCTCCGGTCCCGGCACCCGGCGCTGCCGGTTCGGGCCGTGGCGCCCCGGCGGCAGGGATGAGGGCGTCGCCGGTGGACGGCGGAGGCCGCGCCCGGCTGCTGGTGCTGGCGGGCGCCGGTGCCGTCATCGTGGCGGTGATGGCGGGCATGGCGGTGGCGACGCTGACGCCTGCTCCGGAGCCGGTCCCGGATCCCGATTTCACGCCAGTTGAAACGGTCGACGCGCCGTCGCTGCAGGCGCCGATGCGGCCTTCGCTGATCCTGTCCTCGGTCGAGGGCGATCTCGAAGCGGCGCGGCAGGCGACGCAATTCGCACTCAGCAACGATCCTTCGTTGGCGGCGCTGACCGAACAGTCGGCGGATGAAGCCTCCGGAGCATCGTCGCAGGCGCCGGCTCTGCCGCTGCCGGTGCTGCCGCCCTCGAACATCCTGCTGGTGCCGCCGAAACTGCCGGCAAAGCCCGGCGCCGCGCCGGTTCCAGCGGCGCTGCCGCGCCAGCAATTGCCGCGCGCGCCGATCACCATCGGAGGCGATCCCGACCAGATCCTGACCTTTGGGCCGATCCGCATCCGCAGACATCTCGTCGACATCATCGTGCGCGCCGGGCGGATCGTCGGAGCCGATCCGACACTGCTGATGGCGGTCGCCGACAAGGAATCCTCTTTCGCCACCACGGTCCAGGCGAAGACCTCCTCCGCGACCGGGCTCTACCAGTTCATCGAGCAGACCTGGCTCGGCGTCGTCTTCGAGTTCGGGCGTAGGCACGGCATGGTGGCCGAGGCTGCGCTGATCGCGCGCAATGGCCGGCAGTTCGTCGTCGCCGACGCCAATGAGCGCCAGCGCATTCTCGATCTCAGGCGCGAACCCTATCTCTCGGCCCTGCTCGCAGCGGAGATGCTGAAGCGCGACACGCTCCGGCTCGAAAAGGCGATGGGGCGCCATCTCACCGGCGGGGAGATCTACCTGATCCACTTCCTCGGCCCCGATGCGGCGCAGACCTTCATCGAGACGATGGAGGAGACGCCCGGCGCCAGCGCGGCCGAATTGTTGCCGCGCCCGGCCCAGGCCAACCGGCCGATCTTCTATGCAGAGGCCGGCGGCGAGACCAAGACGCTCTCGGTCTCGGAGGTGCACAAGAAGTTCAACGAGATGATCAGGGTGCGCCTCGACCGCTACAAGGTGGTGCGCGGCGGCCCAGCGCCCGTAGCTCCAGCGCGGCAGCCCTCACGCTAGGATTTGCCGGCCCGGGATTCCTGGCTCATGATCGTTGCCGTTGCGGCAATCCGGGAGCGGGTTATGGCGGCGGCGAAGAACCGGTTCGAACAGGTCGACGAGCAGCAACCGGATGCGATCACGCTGAGCCTTGGCCAGCGCGACGGCAAGACCTTCGGCAGGATCGCCTGTCCGGCGGAACTCGCCGGCGGCCATCTCGTCAACGATTTCCTCAGCGACGAGTTGGAGCCGGTCGAGGCTTTCCGCTCGGCGGTCAGGCTGGCCAACGAGATCAAGGCGCCGATCGTCGTCGAGGACCGGCAGGGGCTCTGGCAGGGCGATTGGGGCGTCCTCTACCGCGAGGACTGAAGCCGGGCCTCACTCGATCCGGAAATACTTGATGCCGACGCCGAGCTTGCCGCCGATGCGCGACGCGTCCTGCTTTAGGCCCGGGAAGACATCGCCTGCCGGAGCGGGGTTCGGCACGGACAAGGTCGGCAGAGGCGCGGGGCTGACCAGCGCGATCACCGCCTGCGGTCGGACCGGGGTTCCTGGCGCGGCCGTCGATTGGAGCCGGAGATTGAAGCTCGCCTTGCCGCCCTCGCGTCGCGTGAAGTTGGCGAGGTTGTAGACCAGCCCGTCATCGCCGACGAGCAGCACGGCGAGGTTCTGCTTCGGGTCGCTCTCGACCGTGCCGCTCAGCGTGTCTCCGCTCTTCATGGTGAAGGCGCCGATCTGCATGACCGGGCTGCGATCGATGCCGCGCCCGAGCTGGCGCAGGAAATCGGCCATCGGGCATTGCGCCGTCGAGATCGAACGCAGGCTGATCTGGGCTTCGAAGCCCTGGCTCCGTTTGAAGGCCGTGTCGAACGCGACGAAGGGCGGCGCTGAACTGCCGAAGCCCTCGATGGTCGCACGCCGGTCGCCGATCGCAGTCGGCCAGAGGAAGAAGCAGGCGCCGCCATCGTAAGTCGCGATGTAGCGCTCGAGGCGCTCCGGCGGCGTGCGCGGCTGGGGGGCGAGCGTGTTCGTGGCGATTTTGGGCTCCCCTGGCGCCGAGGGGGCGGCGACAGGGGGAACCGTGACAGGAGGAATGGTGACAGGCGGCAGTTGGGCCGCCGGTGGCACTTGGACCTGGGCGGCCGCTGGAGGCTCCGCTCGGGCGGTATTCTGCGACGGCGCCGCGGGCGCCTGCGGCGGGACC
>JAEXUU010000617.1 GCA_023452965.1 Pseudomonadota bacterium
CACGCGGTCGATCAACCAGGGCGGGATGTAGCCGCCGGGTTGCGGAATCTGCTTGAAGGCGATTTCCATCTCGTACAACGAGTCGTTGCGTGCTTCGTCCACACGCGGCGCCTGGCTGGTCGGACCGATGAACAGGCCGGAGAACAGGTAGGACAGGGACGGGTGGCGCTGCCAGTAGAGCACGATGCTCTTCAAAAGGTCCGGCCGGCGCAGGAATGGGCTGTCGGCGGGGGTGATGCCGCCGAGCACGACATGGTTGCCGCCGCCGGTGCGGGTATGGCGCCCGTCGACCATGAATTTCTCGGCGCAAAGCCGGGATTGCCTTGCGTCCTCATAGACGCCGCGGGTGATCGCGACCGCTTCCGCCCAGTTCCGCGCCGGATGGACGTTGACCTCGATCACGCCGGGATCGGGCGTCACCTTGATGACCGCAAGGCGGGGATCGTGCGGTGGCGCATAACCCTCGATATGCACCGGCTGGCCGCTCTCCTCGGCGGCGGCCTCGATGCTGGCGATCAGGTCGAGATAATCCTCCAGCCGCTCGACCGGTGGCAGGAAGACGCAGAGCACTCCGTCGCGAACCTCGATGCTGAGCGCGGTGCGCACCGCCTCGGCCGTGAGGTCCTGCTCGACCACGTCCTGCCGTGCGGTCGGACCGGCACTCTCGACGGGGCGGGACGGCTGGATCGGGCTCGCGGGAGGCGCAGCTGCGACGGCACTGATTCTCCCCGGCGGAGCCGCGGCCGAGGAGCCCGGCAGCGGGCCGCGCGGCTCCAGCGGGTCCTGCGGGTGGATGTGTGGATAGTCGCTCTTCGGCAGATGCGGGAGCGAGCCGAGCGGCAGGCGATAGCCGACCGGGGAATCGCCCGGCACCAGGAAGAGCTTGCCGCGCCGCAGCTTCCATTTCTCGGAACGCCAGCGGCGGTCATTCGCCGCTGCCTGCCAGCGCTGCACGGGGATGACATAGCCGCTCGGCTTGTCGAGCCCGCGCTCGAACACCCGCACCATCCGGGCGCGCTCCTCGGGGTCGGAGAGCTTCGGGTCGAGCGGGTCGACATTGGCGGGTAGCTGCCCCTCCTTCACCAGCCAGTGCCCTGTATCCTCATAGGCTGGCAGGACATGGTCGGGGCCGATGCCGAGCCGGTCGGCGAGGCCGGCCGCGAGCGTCTCGACGGCGGCCGGCGTCGGCACGACCTCATGCTCGCGGTCGCTGCCGGTGAGGGCGCCGGGTTCGCGCGCGATCAGCGCCGCATTGCGCCAGATCGGCACGCCATCCTGGCGCCAGTACAGCGCGAAGGCCCAGCGCGGTAGGCTCTCGCCGGGATACCATTTGCCCTGGCCGTAATGCAGCATGCCGCCCGGCGCGAAGCGCTCGCGCAGCCGCCGGATCAGCACATCGGCGCGCTGGCGCTTGGTCGGCCCGACGGCGGCGGTGTTCCATTCCTCGCCCGACTGGTCGTCGATCGAGACGAAGGTCGGCTCGCCGCCCATGGTGAGGCGGACATCCTGGGCCTGGAGGTCGGCCTCGACCTGCTCGCCGAGCGCATCGAGCCTCGTCCAGGATTCGTCGGAGAAGGGCAGGGTGATGCGCGGCGCCTCGTGGACCCGCGTCACCTCCATCTCGAAGTCGAACTGCGTCTCGGCATAGCTCGCCATGCCGCTGACCGGCGCGGCCGAGCGGTAGTGCGGCGTCGCAGCCAGCGGCAGATGGCCCTCGCCGGTGAGCAGGCCCGAAGTCGGGTCGAGCCCGATCCAGCCGGCGCCGGGAATGTAGACCTCGGCCCAGGCGTGCAGGTCGGTGAAGTCCTTGTCGGTGCCGCGCGGCCCTTCGAGCGGGTCGATATCCGCCTTCATCTGGATCAGGTAGCCGGAGACGAAGCGGGCGGCGAGACCGAGATGGCGCAGGACCTGGACAAGCAGCCAGGAGGTGTCGCGGCAGGAGCCCGCCTTCAGCGTCAGCGTCTGCTCCGGTTCCTGCACGCCGGGCTCCATGCGGATCCCATAGGCGATCAATTTCTGGAGACGTGCATTGAGGTCGACGATGAAGTTGACGGTGTTGGTCTTCTCTCGCGGGATCGTCGCGAGAAGCCCGCTCAGCAGCGGTCCTGCCGTCTCGGTGACGAGATACGGCGCGAGCTCGTCGTGCAGCTCTTCGGGATAGGCGAAGGGGAAGTTCTCGGCCTCGGTCGCGACGAAGAAATCGAAGGGGTTGATGATCGAGAGCTCGGTGACGAGGTCGACTTCGATGCGGAACTCGCTGACGGTCTCCGGGAAGACATAGCGCGCGAGCCAGTTGCCGTTCGGATCCTGCTGCCAGTTCACGAAATGCTGCGCCGGCGTGACCTTGAGCGAATAGCTCTGCACCGCCGAGCGGCAATGCGGGGCCGGACGAAGCCGGATGATCTGCGGCCCGAGCGTGACCGGCCGGTCGTAGCGGTAATGCGTGACGTGATGCAGAGCAGCGATGATGGCCAAGGGCGGGCGCCTGCGTTCAGGGTTCGCCGGGCCGGGCGGCCTGACCTGTCCACGATAATCGGGGAGTGGACCGGAGCAAGCCCGTCCTTGCGCAAGAATGCGCCGGAAACCCGCTCCGTATGCGCAAGAAGCGAGCAGTCCTGGCGGGGCATTTTGGACGCATTGCGAGGCGCTGGACATCCGCCCCGCTCTGGCTCCACATTGCGCCCCAACGGGCACCCGAGCGCCCGCAAAACCGCACAATGGGGATTTCCATGCGTCATGTCGCGAAATTGATGGCGGCTTCGGCCTTCGCCGTCCTGATGGCCTCGACGGCCCAGGCCCAGACGCCGAAGGATACCATCGTCATGGCCAAGCAGATCGACGACATCATCACGCTCGACCCGGCCGAGGCCTTCGAATTCTCCGGCGTCGAGGTCGTCACCAACCTCTACGACAAGCTGATCGGCGTCGACCTCAAGAACAACAACGCGCTGATCGGCGAGCTCGCCCAGAGCTGGACCGTCAGCCCCGACAACCTGACCTACACCTTCAAGCTGCGGCCCGGCGTCAAGTTCCATTCCGGCAGCCCGCTCACCGCCGCCGACGTGGTCTATTCCTTCCAGCGCGCCGTGACGCTGAACAAGTCTCCGGGCTTCATCCTCACCCAGTTCGGCCTGACCAAGGACACGGTGCTCGACAAGGTGAAAGCCGCCGACGACAACACCGTCGTGATCACCGTCTCCAAGCCGTTCGCGCCGAGCTTCTTCCTGAACTGCCTGACCTCCGGCGTCGCCTCGGTCGTCGATTCCAAGCTGGTCAAGGCCAATGAGAAGGATGGCGACTGGGGCAATGGCTGGCTGAAGCTGGCCTCGGCCGGTTCGGGCGCCTACAAGGTCCGCGCCTATCGCCCGAACGAGCAATATGCGCTCGACGCCAATGAAGGCTGGTACAAGGGCGCGCCCAAGACCAAGCGCGTCATCGTCCGCCATGTCGCCGAGCCGGCCTCGCAGCGCCTGCTGCTGGAGAAGGGCGACATCGACATCGCCCGCAACCTCTCCAAGGACCAGCTCGCCGCGGTCAAGGGCAACGCCAATGTCGAGATCGTCCAGGGCGACAAGGGCTACATCCTCTATCTCGGCCTGAACCAGAAGAACCCGAACCTCGCCAAGCCCGAGGTACGCGAGGCGCTGAAATGGCTGGTCGACTACGACGCGATCGAGAAGAACATCGTCGAGGGCACCTATAAGGGCCATGAGGCGTTCCTGCCCAAGGGCTTCCTCGGCGCGATCGACGACAAGCCCTACAAGCTCGACGTCGCCAAGGCCAAGGAGCTGCTCGCCAAGGCCGGCCTGCCAAACGGCTTCACCGTCACCATCGACACCCGCTCGGTCATTCCGATCACCGACATCACGCAGGCGATCCAGTCGACCTGGGCCCAGGCCGGAATCAAGCTCGAGATCATCCCGGGCGACGGCAAGCAGACGCTGACCAAGTACCGTGCCCGCACCCATGACATCTATATCGGCCAGTGGGGCCCGGACTATCTCGATCCGCACACCAATGCCGAGACCTTCGCCATCAACGAGAACAATGGCGAGGATGCCAAGTCGAAGACGCTGGCCTGGCGCAATGCCTGGGACATTCCGGAGATGACCAAGGTCACCCAGGCGAACGTGCTCGAGACCGATGCGGCCAAGCGCGCCGCCGTCTATGGCGATCTGCAGCGCGAACACCAGAAGGTCTCGCCCTTCGTCATCATGTTCCAGCAGGTCGAAGTCTCGGCGCAACGCAAGAACGTCGACAATTGGGTGATCGGACCGAGTTCCGACACCAATTTCTACGCGCCGATCGCCAAGAACTGAGGCGTCTGTCGCCGCCGCAACCCGCCGTAGCCCGATAGGAGGCTGCGGCGGGTTTTCTGCTTTGACGCGAGGCGGCGTCAGCGAAAGCCCAAAAACAACAAGAAGAGCCAAGAACAAGAAACGGAGCCGCCCATGGCCTCGACTACCGCACCGACACCGCCTGCCGCTTCCCGATCCGGCAACCGGGCCCTGCGCTGGGGCAGGATCCTCGGCCGCGAGCTGACCACGGTCGCGATTACGATCTTCGGCCTGTTGCTGGTGACCTTCCTGATCGCCCGCGTGATGCCGATCGACCCGGTCCTCGCCGTGGTTGGCGACCGCGCACCCGCCGATGTCTACGACAAGGCGCGGCTCGAGCTCGGCCTCGACAAGCCGCTCTGGGAGCAGTTCGCGATCTATGTCGGCAAGGTCTTCCGCGGCGATCTCGGCACCTCCGTGCTGACCGCGCAGAAGGTCACGGACGATATCAAGACGGTGTTTCCGGCGACGCTGGAGCTGGCGACGCTCGGCACGCTGATCGGCGTCGCGCTCGGTGTCCCGCTCGGCATCCTCGCCGCTGTCAACCAGGGCCGCTGGATCGACCAGGTCGCCCGCGTGATCGGCCTGATCGGCTACTCGATCCCCGTCTTCTGGCTCGGCCTGATGGGCCTGCTGCTGTTCTACGCCAAGCTCGGCTGGGTCGCAGGGCCCGGGCGACTCTCGGTCGCCTATCAGGACTTCGTCACCCCGATGACCGGCATCGTCATGCTCGATGCGGCGATGCAGGGTGAATGGGAAGCGGTCGTGGACGCGTTCTGGCACCTGATCCTGCCGGCCTCCGTGCTCGGCCTGCTCTCCGTCGCCTATATCAGCCGCATGAC
>JAEXUU010000377.1 GCA_023452965.1 Pseudomonadota bacterium
GTCGCGCAATGCTTTCAATAGGGAGCAAGCCCTCCCTCAGGCGACGATGGTCGCCATCCCAGGTGACTTTTGAACGATAGCAGACGGTTTCTCGATGGCGGCGGCGCAATGGCGGCGGCCATCGCAGCTCATGACTGGACGACGACACTGGGGCCGCCGGAGAGCTGGCCCGCCGCATTGCGGGTGGCGGTCGGGATGATGGTCAATTCGCATTTTCCGAAATGCATCGTCTGGGGCCCCGAGCTCATCACCATCCATAACGACGCCTTCAGGGCGATCCTCGGCGACAAGCCACCGGCGCTCGGCAAGCCGTTCAGCGAGGTCTGGGCCGAGGTCTGGCAGGAGATCGGTCCGCTGGTCGAGAAGGCCTATGCGGGCGAAGCGACCTTCATCGAGGATTTCCCGCTTGTCATCGATCGCTACGACTATCCCGAGCGCGCCTGGTTCACCTTCTGCTACAGCCCGATCCGCGACAAGAACGGCGCCGTCCTCGGGATGATCGACACCGTCGTCGAAACCACGGCCAAGATGCAGTCGGAGCGCAACTCCCGCCTGCTCAACGCCGAGCTGGCGCACCGGATGAAGAACGTGCTGGCGATGATCGGTGTGATCGCCAACCAGACCTTCCGCTCGGCCGGCTCGCTCGACGAGGCGCAGGCGACCTTCGGCGAGCGGGTGGCCGCGCTCGGTGAGGCGCATACGATCCTGACCCAATCGAGCTGGAGCGGCGCGCCGATCCGCGCAGTGATCGAAGGCGCCCTGGCGCCGCACCGCATCGCCGAAGGGCGCATCGTGATCAGCGGCCCGGCACTGGAACTCGGCGCGAAGCAGTCCTTGACGCTGGCGCTCGCGATCAACGAGCTCGCGACCAATGCGATAAAATACGGTGCGCTATCCTGCGATGGCGGCCAGGTCGCCATCGGCTGGGGAATTGGTGCGCCGGACAGCGAGGAGCGCTTCGTCTTCGGCTGGGACGAGAGCGGCGGCCCGCCGGCGAGCGCGCCAACCCGCAAGGGTTTCGGCTCGCGTCTGCTCGAGCGGGTGGTGGCGCAGGACTTCCAGGGCAAGGTCTCGCTGGACTATCGGAGCGTCGGCCTGCGCTATGAGCTGGAGACGGCGATGGCGGCCAGCGCCAATGCCGAGCCGGTTCATTCGAGCTGAGGGCCGGGCCAGCGCCTGTCCGCGCAAATGGAATATGGACTCTCCCCGACAGTCCGGTCAGAGTGGCGTCCTGACGTAAGGGGAGCCGACATGATCGAGCGCACCGCCGTCGCCGACCTCATCCGGAGTGCCTACGCCGCCCGCCATCGTGGCGATCTCGATGGGCTGATGAGCCATTTCCACGAAGAGTGCAGCTATCGCCTCGCGGGCGGCCCGGAAGCCTGCGAGGTCTTCGTGCAGCCCGACGGGCGCGCCGCGGTACGCGAGCAGATGGCCGGGCTGATCGCGACCTATGTCTTCAGCAATATCGAGGAACTGGCGCTGATGGTCGAGGGCGACAGGGCGACGCTGCACTGGCGCGCCGATGTCGTCTGCCTGCCGACAGGCCGGACCGGCTCCTTCGAGATCATGGACCTCATCACCGTCGCCGACGGCAAGGTGGCGAGCGTGACGCAGTTCACCGACACCGCCGGCGTCGCCCGCCTGTCGGTCTAGGAACGCGCCGGCTTGGGCTATCGTCGGTTTCGATTTGCCGAGCCGGGCCGTGAGCGGGTAGATCATGCCCTCCCGCCGCGAGCCCCATGCCCATGAACATCCTCTCGATCCAGTCCCATGTCGCCTATGGCCATGTCGGCAATGCGTCGGCCGTGTTCCCGATGCAGCGCCTCGGCGTCGAGGTCTGGCCGATCCATACCGTGCAGTTCTCGAACCATACCGGCTATGGCGACTGGAAAGGCCGGGTCTTCGATGGCGGCATGATCGACGAGGTGATGGAGGGCATTGCCGAGCGCGGCGTGCTGCCGGCCTGCGACGGGGTGCTGTCGGGCTATATGGGCTCGGCCGATATCGGTCATGCGATCCTCTCGGCCGTCGAGCGGGTGCGGGTCGCCAATCCCAAGGCGATGTACTGCTGCGATCCGGTGATCGGCGATGTCGGGCGCGGCATCTTCGTGCGTCCTGGCATTCCCGAATTCATGCGCGAGCAGGCCGTGCCCGCCGCCGACATCGTGACGCCGAACCAGTTCGAGCTGGAATTGCTGACCGATGTCGAGGTCAGGACCATCGGCGACGCCCATCGCGCCGTCGAGGCGCTGCGCGATGCCGGTCCCAAGGTCGTGCTGGTCACCTCGCTGATCACCGACGAGACGCCGGACGATGCGATCGACCTGATGGCCGCCGATGGGCAGGGCACGTTCCGGGTGCGCACGCCGAAGATCGACATCAGCGTCAATGGTGCCGGCGATGCGATCGCCGCGCTGTTCTACGTGCACTATCTGCGCGACGGCTCGGCAGCGAGCGCGCTCGCCAAGGCTTCGTCCTCGATCTACGGGCTGCTCAAGCGCACCAAGGATGCCGGCTCGCGCGAGATCCTGACCGTCGCGGCGCAGGACGAGTTCGTCGCCCCCTCGCATCAGTTCGTGCCCGAGGCGGTCTGAAAGCATGCGGCTGCGCCTCGGCACCTTCAACGTCGAGAACCTGCTGACGCGCCATCGTTTCGAGCCGGGCGGGCGCACCGAGACGGCCGCCGCGATGTCGCTGTTCCACTTCCCGCGCGCCGATGAGCGCGACGCGGTCGAGCGCTCGCTGGCGGTGGCGCTGGAGGACGACAAGCGGCAGATGACGGCTCTCGCCATTGCCGAGGCCAATGCCGACATCTGGATGCTGCAGGAGGTCGACTCGCTCGCCAGCCTGCAGGCCTTCTTCGCCAATTACGTCCACCGCATCGCCGATCATCGCTATGGCCATTTCACGCTGATCGACGGCAATGATCGCCGCAGCATCGATATCGGCTTCGCGGCCCGGCGCGACCTGGTGGCGCCGCAGCAGGTCACGGTGCGCTCGCATCGGGAAATGAGCTTCGCCGAGGCGGAGGCCTTCTCACAGGAGGTCGCCGCCTTCGGCATCGGCCCGCGCGACAAGGTTTTTGCGCGCGACTGCCTTTCGGTGACGCTCGCTTTCGGCGACCGGGAGCTGACGCTGTTCGGCTGCCATTTCAAGTCGATGAACAATGGCCGCGACGATGGCAGGCAGGCGACGCTGCCGATCCGGCGCGCCGAAGCATTGGCGGTGAGGCGCATCATCGAGGCCCGGTTCGGCAGCGGCTGGCGCGAGGCGAACTGGGCGATTCTCGGCGATCTCAACGCCTATCGCGTCGGGCTCGGCCCGCTGGCGGAGCCGACGGACGAGGGGGAAAGCGGGATCGAGCCCCTGCTCGACGATTTCGCCGTCGATCCGATGCTGGCACTGCCGCCGCACGAACGCTGGACACATTTCCGGCGCTACTGGTCGGAAACGCACCAGAAGCTGCTCGAAAGCCACATGCCGCTCGACCATATCCTGCTCTCGCCGGCACTGGCGGCGGCGAATCCCGATCCGGCGATCCAGCTGATCCGGCGCGGCCTGCCCTACCGCGTGCCGCTCGATCCACGTGAGGCGGACCGTTCGATGGGCAAGCTCGCGCTGACCAATGATCGCTATCCACGCGTCGGCTGGGACCGGCCGAAGGCCTCGGATCATTGCCCGCTGACAATCGAACTCACGATTCCGAAGCCGCAAGGAAGGTCATGATGCAGCGCCGCTTCGTCACGCTCGACGTCTTCGCCGCGCGTCCCCATGCCGGCAATCCGCTGGCCGTGGTGCTCGACAGTGAAGGGCTCGATGCAGCGGCGATGCAGGCGATCGCCCGCGAGTTCAACCTCTCCGAGACGGTCTTCGTCCTGCCGCCGTCAAATCCTGCGCACCGGGCCGCCATCCGCATCTTCACGCCCGAACGGGAGCTGCCCTTCGCCGGCCATCCCACCGTCGGGACCGCGGTGCTGCTCGCCTTGCGCGATGCGGCCGAGGGGCGGTCCGCGGAGCTGCTCGTGCTGGAGGAGGAGGTCGGCGTCGTGCCCTGCGCCGTCCGCCGCAATACGGCGCGGGCAGGCCACGCGACCTTCACCCTGCCGCGCCTGCCGAATGAGGTCGAGCCGGCCGCTTCCTGGCCGCTGCTCGCCGGGGCGCTCGGGCTCGACCGCCGCGACATCGGCTTCGACAAGCATGTGCCGAGCGTGTTCTCGGCCGGGCTCGGCTTCACGCTGGTGCCGGTGGCGTCGCGCAAGGCCCTTGCCGGCATCCGGCTCGACACCAGCCTCTGGTCGCAGGCGATGCGGCCGGCGGGACAAGAGAACGCCTTCGTCTACTGCCGCGAGACGGTCGAGGCGGGCCACCATTTCCATGCGCGGATGTTCGCGCCCGGCATGGGCGTCGTCGAGGATCCCGCCACCGGCTCGGCCGTTGCCGCCTTCGCCGGGGCGGTGATGCGC
>JAEXUU010000378.1 GCA_023452965.1 Pseudomonadota bacterium
ACCTGGTGAGATAGGCCGCGAGCGCGAACCAGAAGGCGAGGCGGCGCCCCGGGCTGCCGAAGATGCTCGGCGCGCGCCAGTGCGCCGGATGGTGCGAAGCCGGTGCGCTCACGGCCGCATGCCGATCAGCGCGGGCTCGTCATCATCCTCGCTCGGTGCGGGAGCCCAGTCCTCGGCGCCGTAGATCTCGGTCAGCGCGGCTTCGGTCAGGGCCGAGGCTTCGGCGTCGAAGACGACGATGCCGTCTCGCAGGCCGATGATACGGTCGGCATAGGCGCGGGCGAGGGCGACGTCGTGGATGTTGATGATCGCCGGAGTCTGGCGCTCGGCGACGAGTTCGCGCACCAGCCGCATGATCTGACGCGATGTCTTGGGATCCAGGCTCGCAGTCGGTTCGTCGAGCAGCAGCAGGTCCGGCCGCTGCATCAGGGCGCGGGCGATGCCGACGCGCTGGCGCTGGCCGCCGGAGAGCGCATCGGCGCGCTGGTTGTGGTAGCCGTCGAGCCCGACACGATCGAGCAATGCAAAGGCGGCCTGGATGTCCTCCGGCGGGAAGCGCCAGCGCAGCGAGGCGATGAGCCCGACATAGCCGAGCCGCCCGGAAAGCACGTTCTGCATCACGCTCAGCCGCTCGACCAGGTTGTACTCCTGGAAGATCATGCCGATGCGGCGCCGGGCGGCGCGCAGGCCCTTGCGGTCGAGCGCGACGATGTCCTCGCCGTTGAGCAGGATGCGTCCGGCGGTCGGTTCGACCAGCCGGTTGATGCAGCGGATGAAGGTACTCTTGCCGGCGCCGGAGGAGCCAATCACCGCCACGAGCTGCGGCCGGTCGATCACGACGTCGATGCCGCCGAGCGCCTTCTTGCCGGTCGGGTAGACCTTGGTCAGCCCTTCGACGGCGAGGAGCGGCGAGGAGCCGCCCGTCGCCGCATGGAAGCCGTCAGACATCAGTCGCCCTTCAGCTTGGCGAGGCCGTCCTGGGTATAGGTGATGCCGCTTTCGCGCTGGATCACGATGATGTCCGACCAGGCGGCTTTGTAGCTCAGCTCCTTGAAGCCTTTGGTGTCCTTGAACTCCTTGGCGAGCCCGGACTTGAGGAAGTCGAAGGAAAGGAAGGCTTCCTTGATCTTGGCCTGAAGCTCCGGGTTGAGGTCGTGGGCGATGCCGAAGGCGGTGCGCGGGAAGGGCGCGGATTCGTAGACGATGCGGACGTCGTCGCGCTTGAACATGCCGCGATCGGCCATGCGCTCGAGCACGCTGGAGGCGACGGGGGCCGCGTCATAGTCCTTGTTGACCACGCCCATGATCGAATTGTCGTGCTTGCCGGAATAGAGGACCTCGTAGTCCTTGCCGGGCACGATGCCCTTTTCCTTGAACAGGATGCGCGGCGCGGTGTCGCCGGAGTTCGAGGAGGGCGCGACATGGGCGACGCGCTTGCCCTTGAGGTCGGCGATCGACTGGATCGCGCTGCCCTTCGGCACGATCAGCTGCAGGGTGTAGCCGATCGAGTTGTCGTGCTTCTCCATCGCCACGATCGGCCGGAAGCCGGCGAGGTTGACCGCGAAGGGCGTCGGCCCGCTGGCGACGCCGGCAATGTGCAGGCGGCCGGAGCGCATCGCCTCGACCTGCGCCGCATAGGATTCGGCGCCGAACCACTTGACCTTCTTGCCGGTGACCTTGGTGAGATGGGCCAGGAAGTCGGCGAAGACGTTCTCGTAGACTGACGGGTCCTCGACCGGCGTATAGGAGAAGATCAGCGTGTCCGGGTCCTTCTGCCGCGCCTTGTCCGACGGGATGTCGGCGAGCAGATCGCCATCGGCGTCGCAATAGCGGGCGTCGAGCGTGCCACGGTTGGGACAGGTCTGCGCCTGTGCCGGGCTGGCAAGGCCGAAACCGAGCGCGATCAGGCAAAGCGACGCGATCTTGGCGCGCAGCATGGCAACCTCCCTGGAAGCGGCGCTCCGTTGATCGGGCGCATGTAAGATTTCTTACATCCTGATCAACCTTGGCCGGCTAAGCAAGGCTTTAGGCGACGAGGCAGGCGATTCCTGTGCGTTGCCAGGCCTCGCGCAGGCGTGCCGGCGGCTCGGCATCGGTGACGATCATGCGGAACGCGCCTGGAGCCGCGATCCGCGCCGTGCTGGTCTGGTCGAATTTCGAGCTGTCCGCGACCCCGAGGACCTGGCCGGAGCGGCTGATCGCGGCCTGGCGCACCGCGATCTTCTCGAGGTCGAAATCCATCGGCGAGCCATCGTCGTCGAAGCCGTTGAGGCCCAGTACGGCGTAGTCGAAGCGGAAGCCCATGATGCAGGCGACCGCCGCCTGGCCGACCAGCGAACCATTGGCGCCGCGGGTGCTGCCGCCGGTGACCACGACGTCGAAGATACCGTGATTGCAGAAGATCTGCGCGACGGAGACGCTGGACGTGACCACGCGCAGCCCGGGCTTGCTCAGCAGGGCCCGCGCCACGGCCTCGACCGTCGTGCCGACATCGAGGAAGATCGAGGCGCCCGGCGGCACGATCTCGGCGACCGCCGCCCCGATGCGCTGCTTGCCTTGCGGCGCCACCATCAGCTTCTGGGCATAGGCCGAGCGATAGCCGCCGGAGGCAAGGCCCGCGCCGCCATGGAAGCGCTGCAGATAGTTGCTGGCCTGCAACTGGATGATGTCCCGGCGAACCGTCTGGGCGGAGACGCCGAAGCGCTCGGCAAGCGTCTCGATCGTGGTGAAGCCGACCTGCTGGACGATCGCAAGAATCTGCTGCTGGCGCGACGTCAGGTCCTTGGCGCCGGAGGCGTCTTCGCTGCGCATCTCGTTCACGATGCTTCGCCCGATCCGTGGTTGTCGGTCATCTGCGAGAGGCGCCGAACATGGGCCCGAAGCTACGCGATCGAGGGATGCAGCTCCGGTGGAGTTCGACCCGAGCGCCGCGATCGATGTCGTGCATCTTCAGCCTTCTCCAGCGAATCGCCGCACAGCGAAGCAGGAGCGGGGCAGAAAATCGAGCCGATGATGTGGCGCGGCGCAGATCAGCCGGCAGCTGTCCCGCTCGGCATGCGCCGCTCAGAAGGTCCAGCCGATGTCGAGTTGCACGAGGTGGCGACTGAAATTCGTCAGGTCGAGCCGGCCTGGCTGGCCTTTCTCCTCGCCATAGACCTGGACGTTGTAGGCCAGAGAGACCGCGAGCTGTTCGGTCGCCTGCCAGTAGATGCCCGGGCCGACGAAGGTGGCGTGCCCGGCGAGCTTGCCGAAGCCGAGGGTGTCGTGCTGGCGCATATGGCGGACCTCGCCGCTCAGATAGACGCTCTCGACGACCTGCCAGGCGAGCGCGCCGCCGATGACGAAGGTCGAGGCCCGCTCATGCGGGGAGGGGCCGGACCAGATCAGATTATGCGACAGGTTGAAGGCTGCATGGAGCGTGTCGGGGATCAGGACCTTGTCGGCCAGCAGGCGCATCGTGGTGTTGTAGGTCGAGAAGCGACCCTCGCCATGGCTCTCGTTGCGCTCCAGCCCGGCATCGATGCCCATGGTCAGGCCGAGGCCGTGCCGGCCATGGCTGAGCAGGCGATAGCGCGCCTCGAAGCCACCGCCATAGGCCTTGTCCTTGAGCCCCTGGCGCTCGATCTGCGAACGCGTCGTGCCGCCGAGCAGATAGGGGCTGACCTCCAGGCAGGGCAGCAGGCCGTAGGAGCCCTGCAGCATCGCGCCGCGGCCCATGGAACGGCCGCGCCGGACGCCGCCATCGGCATTGAGCGTCAGGCCAAGGCTGCCGCGGCCGAGATCGGCGATGCCGGAGCCGTCGGTGAAGCCGAAGGCGTCGGTCGGGGCGTCATCGTCATTGTCGCAGACGGAGCTCGCCGCCTTTGGATCGGGTCTGCCCTCGATCGCCCGCGCCGGAGCGAGCATGGAGAGCGTGATCGCAAGGCCGACAGCCAATGCGCCGAGAGAGGGGAAATGCGCCAAGACCGTGTATCCGCCATGCCAACCTGAAGGCTGCCATGGCGGATACGCTCCTAAGCAGGCGTGAAAATCAGCACGGCGAGCGTCGGCGCGAGCCGAAACCTGCCCCGTTTTCGTCGCAGCGGTTAACAGATCGCTTGCATGCGCCGTCGCTTTCTCAGGATCGGCACGCGAAGCCTCTGATCCCCTCGTGCAATCAATGCGAGAACTACCGCGTCGCGCCGCTGCAGCATCCGGCTCGGTTGCCGCGCGGCGAAGGGCGGGGATTCCTGAAGTCGGACAGGTAGCGCCTGTGATCCGCTTCCGCCTTGCGGCGGCGCTCCGCGAGGTTCCGGTAGATTTGCTGCTCGCCCCTGTAGCGCGGAGTGTCGCGGACATTGTAGCTCCGGCTCGGTGCCGTCGAGGTCGGCCGCCATTGCTGGGTCTGCTTCAGTCTGATCTGGGCGCTGGCCTCGCCGGTCAGGACGAGGCCACCCAATGCCAGCGCAGCGGCGGCGAGAAACGCGCCGCAGGATAGGGAGCGGGCGGTACGGGGCGATCTGGTCGGTTTCATCGGTCACTCCATGGTCGGCGGCCCACAGAGCTAGCCGCTGTCTCCGCGTTGCGCTTCACCAGAACGGGGGAAGCGGCGCGAGCGATGCCGGGCCAGACTCGCGGCGAGAAGGCTGGACAGCCGCAGCGCCAATGGGGGTGGGATATGACGCCGGTTCTTGTTGTCCTCGGGCTGCTTGTCTTCACGCAGGCATCGCCGGCGGTGGGGCAGGCGAACTGCGTCCGCGCCGGCGAGCCTTCGTTCACCGGCAACAAGACTTTGGTGAACAGCTGCGGGCGGAGCGTCACCATCAGCTACAGCGACGATTTCTCCTGCGGGCCCGGCAAGGAGACCTGCACGGTTCAGATCCCGGCCGGCAAGTCCGCGGTGATCTCGACACCGGCCGGGCAGGGCAATTCCTGGATCGCCTGCTGGGGCAGCAAGCGACCGCGGCCAGGCGCAGGCGGCGCTGTCCTCTGCGAGTGAGCGCCGCCTCGGCCCAAGGTCAGAAGCTGATCCTGAGCTGGGCCGATCCGCCGATGCGGCTGCCGCGGTCGGAGAGCTCCCCGTCGAGGTTCAGACCGAGGGAGACGCGCTCGCTGAGCTTTGCCGCGACACCGGCGCTGAGGAGCGCGCTGTTGCGGCCGATCTCGGCGCCCGTCGCGGCGAAGCTCGCGCCCGGAAGCCCGACAAGGCTCGCGGTCAGTCCGGTATCGCGCTGGAAATAGTGCGCCCAGGCGGCGCGGACATAGCCGGTGACCGGCACGCCTGCGAGCACGCTGTCGGCATCGAGCTGCAGGCCGAGCTCGCTGCGGCTGGTCACGTCGCTGCGCCTGGTCAGCGCGAGCGCGCCGGCATTGGCCCCGGCCCAGTTCGCCTCGATCACTGCGGGACTGTGCGCCCGTGTGGCCTGCAGCGCTGCTAGCGGCGAGAGCGAAAGCCCGTTCCATGCGGGCAGGGTGGTGCTCGCCTGCAGGCGCCCGCTCCAGGCGGTGGTGTCATAGGAGGAGGCGAGGCTGGAGCCGAGCGCGGGAATACTGCGCCGGACATCGTTGTCGAGCCTTGCATAGCTCAGCGCCCCGCCGAGCTTGACCGGGCCGAGCCGGGTCACGCCGTAGAGGCCGGCCTGGAACACGTCGGCATCCATGCTGCCGAGGACGCCGGGCAGCGAGGCGCGCGCCTTGCCGCCGGAGACGGCGATACCGGCCACGGTGCCAGGCATCAGCCCGATGTCGAGACCGGTGGCCAGATGCGCGCTGTCGACGGTCCGCTTGGCGGTACCGGCGGCCGCA
This sequence comes from Pseudomonadota bacterium, assembly GCA_023452965.1. Next base: position 5,785 of record JAEXUU010000378.1, read on the forward strand.
TTGCCATCCGCTGCGCCATAGGAGCCATAGGCCGAGCCCCAGACCGAGTAGAACGGGGCATCGAGCCGCGAGGGGGCGGCGGGCTGGTCGTCGCCCTTGCGCACGAGGCCCGAGAAGGCGGCCGCGCCCGGCCCGGCATTGCCGGGCTCCAGCCGGCCGGCGGCCATCGGGTCGAGCATCGTGCGCAGGAACTGGTCGGAGGCGATATGCGCCATTGCCGGCGCTGCGCTGTGGATCTCGCCTGAGAGGCTGTTCACCGCAGCCGGGATCGATGCCGCCGGCAGGTTGTAGATGCCGAACAGCGAGGACGGATCGCCGCCATTGGCGATCGCCTTGTCGATGGAGTTCGCGATCGCATAGGCGTTGGCCGGTGCCGTCACGCCGATGATCCGCGGTCCGGC